>JAGWMU010000171.1 GCA_028873095.1 Pseudomonadota bacterium
GGGTCCAGAAAATCGACGTCGAAGCTCACATGCAGGTGGGTGTCCGCGTCGACGCCGTCCAGCGCCTGCTCCATCACCCGCTTCATGCCCTCCTCGTCGATGTGGCGCATGTCGTAGATGCCCACGTTCGCCTCGCGCACCAGCTGCTTCTCGCCATAGTCGACCGAGCGGATGCCGATCTGGCGGAACACGTCCGGGGTGGTCGCCGGTGCGCTGCCGCCGAGTTCGGTGAGTCCCGGCGGGCCGTAACCGCACAGGCACGCCACCGGCATGCCATGGATGTTTCCTGAGGGGGTCGCCTGCGCCGTGTTGAAGTCGGAATGCGCATCCAGCCACAGCACCCGCAGCCGCTTTCCGGTGTCGCGGCAATGCCGGGCCACCGCCGTGATCGAGCCGATCGCCAGGCAATGGTCGCCGCCGAGCATGATCGGCAGGCGGCCTTTCCCCAGCTCCTCGCCGATGGCCGTATGGACGGCCCTGTTCCAGGCCACCACCTGGTCCAGGTGACGATAGCCGTCGATCGGCGGCAGCCACGGATTGATCGGCCCCTGCAGATTGCCGCAATCGATCACCCGCAGGCCGCGCAGCTCCAGCCTGGCGGCCAGATTGGCCACCCGCAGCGCTTCCGGACCCATCGATGCGCCACGATGTCCGGCGCCGATATCCGTCGGTGCGCCGATCAGTGAAACGGTTTGCTCGACCATGCCTGTTTACCTTTGGGTTCAAGCCCGCAACCGCGGACCGCTGCCGCCGCATGGCATCGACACCGGCGCGACGACGGTCGTCGACACGCCGCAACGGGCCCCGATTCCGGGCCTGCCGGTCACCCTGCGCAGCGGGAACCGGCCGCGTGATGCTTCGTTCGCGCCATCGGTCGAGTTTACCGGAACGGGCGCCGGCACGCCGCGCACGGCCGGCGCGCGGCCGGGTTCGGCACGCCCGAACCGGAGAGCTGCTGCTCGGCGGAATCGGAATCCGGCTGGCGATTGCGCGCCAATTCGTCGGCGCGGCGCGACGGCACGTTCGAGGACCAGCAGACCAGCTTGCCGCCGTCCGTTGCCGTCCTGCCGTCGCTTGCAGGATCGGCCACCGATCCGGGCCTTCCCCACCGCATCCCTGCAAACATCGACATTCCTCGCCAGAAGGCCGGATGTCCAAGAAACGTTTGCATGCCCGTGACTCCCGCCTGCCCCTGCGCAGCCGTGGAGTCCACCGTAGCAAGTAATCGCGCGCATGCCTATAGGCCGCCCGTCCAGGATTTCCGCGGCTATGGCGGCGACTCGGCCAGGCACCCGCGGGCCGTTGCAGGCGGCGAGTTCCAGCGCGCAGAAAGGGGCCGCATCGCTGCAAGCCCCGGGCATCGGTGGTGCCGGCACCCGGATTCGAACTGGGGACCTACTGATTACAAATCAGTTGCTCTACCAACTGAGCTATGCCGGCGAAGATGGCGGATTCTAGCAGCCTGCCGGGGCGTTGGTGGACGCGGCGGTAATCCGGCGACCGATGCCCGCAGGCCGCCGCTTCGCTCAGAAGCAGCTGGCGCTGTGCGAACCGACCCCGGCGACGAGGACGCGGCGGCGCCAGTCGGAGTGCGTGCCGTCGGGCACGACCAGATCCAGCCAGTACTCGGGCACGCTCTCGCTGCGCTCGATCATGCGGGCGGGGAAGCCGGCGGCGACCACCTCGTCGCGGCGTTTGCGCGCGTTCGCCGGATCCTTGAACAGGCCCAGCGAAATCGTATTGGACTGCACGCCGGAACCCACCACGAAGTAGTCGTCGATATGGCGCAGGCTCAGTTGCCTCGCCTGTTTCAGCGCCTGTGCGCGACTGCCGGCTGCCGGCAGGTAGACCCACCAACCGCTGGTCTGGCTGGCCAGCTCCTGGCGCGAACGCATGCGCGAAGCCACCGTGGCCAGCACTTGCCGCGCATGGCGCAGATCCTGCGGGCTGGGGAACGGACCCAGCGCGAGGCAGCTGTAGCTGACGACGCGCGGCGCCGCGGCCGCCGTCGCGTCGACCGCCGCCGTCAGCGGCGCCGGTGCCGTTGCCGATGGCGCCGCGGATGCGGCGGACGCTGTCGTGGCGGCCGGCTCCGGCAACTCCGACAGCAGGCGCAATTCCGGCACGCCCGGGTCGCTGGCATTGCCGCCGCGGGCATACGGCTGACCCAGCAGCAACCAGGCGCCCGCCACGATGTTGAGGGCGATCAGCAGGACGAACAGCAGACGCAGGAACATCGGACCCCCTCAACGCCAGCCATCGCCATGCATGCCGGGCGGCGATTGCGCCGGCTGCGTATCCGCCCACACGGCCAGGCCGCGCAATACGCCATCCCGGCTCAACTGCGCCGGCAACGACAGCAGCGGCGCCAGCCGTGCCGCATCGCCGCCGTCCAGCACCAAGGTCGGCACGCCGCCCAGCCGCGCCGCCATGCGCGTGGCGAAGCGCTCGATCAGCGCCACCGCCGCCTGCCAGCAGCCCGAGGCCACCGCATCGGCGGTGTTGTCGGCCAGTTCCATGATGACACCGGGCCGCTCGGGACGCACCAGGGCGGTTCGCTCCAGCAGCGACTGCTGCATCAGCTGCGGCCCCGGCGCGATCAGGCCGCCGAGATGGCGTCCATCGGCAGCCAGCGCATCGAGCGTGAGCGCGGTGCCGGCGCCGACCAGCACGCAAGGCGCCTGCCCCGCGGCACGGGCCGCCACCATGGCCAGGAAACGGTCCACGCCCAGTCGCCGCGGCTCGGCATAGGCGTTGCGCACGCCGCAGGCCTGGGCCGGCGTGCGCAGCCAGACCGGCGCGCGGCCGAAGCGGCGGGCCACGACCGCCGCCACCTGCGCCTCCCGCGCCGCGTCGACGACCGAGGCCGCGCCCACCGTTTCCGGCGACGGCAGGCCGGCCCACGCCGACGCCAGTACCGCGGCCACATCCTCATGCCAGAGCGCCGCACCGTGCGCCACCCACGCCGCCGAGTGCGGCGGCTGCAGCGCCCATTTCAGCCGCGTATTGCCCAGATCGAGCAGCAGCCTCATGCGCGGCGCACCGTGACGTCCGCGCTATCGACCCCGCGCACGCTGCCGTCGGCCATGCGTACCTGCAGCGCACCGCGCGCGTCCACGCCGGCGCCGATGCCGTCGAATTCGCCCAGTGCGCCGCTCACCCGCAGGGGTTCCCCGCGCAGCAGGTCGTGCCGCGCGTAGTCGTCGGCGAAACCGGCGAAACCGTCGCGCTCGAACTGCTGCAGGCCCTCGGCCAGTGCCGCCACCAGCGCCGCCGCGGCGCGATTGCGGTCCGGCGGCGTGCCGCCGGCCAGGCCGGCCAGGTCGCTGGTCGGCTGCCCGGCCTGGGCGCGCAACGCCGGGGTCAGCCGCAGGTTGAGGCCGATGCCGACGATCGCCGTGCACGGCCCCAGGTATTCGCCGCTCAACTCGACCAGGATGCCGCCCAGTTTGCCGCCGGGCCGCCCGTCGGTGACGGCGAGCACGTCGTTCGGCCATTTCAGGCCGGCGCCGGCGATGCCCAGCCGCTCCAGTGCGCGCAGCACGACCACTCCGCTCGCCAGCGACAAGCCGGCCATCGCGGCAAAGCCCTGCTCGAAACGCTTGAGGCAGGACAGATGCAGGTTCAGCCCCGGCGGCGACAGCCATGCGCGGCCGCGCCGGCCGCGACCGGCGGTCTGGGTTTCGGCCAGCAGCACGCTGCCATCCGCCGCCTGCGCACCGCGTCGCTGCAACTCGCTGGAGGTCGAATCCAGCTCCCAGTGCACCTCCAGCGCGCCCGGCGAACGCAGCAAGGCTGCCGGCAGCGCGGCACGGATCTGCCCGGCATCGAGCATCTGCAGCGGCCACGGCAGCCGGTAGCCGGCGGTGCCTTGCGCCTCGACCGGCAGGCCGTGCGCGCGCAGCGCCTCGACCTGCTTCCAGATCGCCGCCCGGGTCACCCCGGCCTGCGCGGCGAGCGCCACGCCGGAAACCGGCTCGCCCGCCGCCAGCGCCGCCAGCAACTGCGCGGGTTTCATCCGCTGGCTCCCGCCGCCATCACGGCGTCATGCCGGCGAAGGACGGGAGGCTGGGCATCGGGCAGGATCGACATCGCCGGATTTTAGCCCGGATGCCGCACCCGGCGGCAGCCGGGCGAACGGGCCCTGCCACGGCAGCCGCGTGCAGCACTGGCATCGCACCCGGCTTTCTGAGACGATTTTGCGGTTGGCTTGCGGGTCAGGGAGTTGAATCGCCATGCGTGTCACACATTGGCTTGTCGGCTGCGCCTTGTGCCTTGCCGGTATCGGCAGCGCCGCCGCCGTGCAGCTGGATGCCAGCGGCCTGGACGGCTCGATGCACACCGCCGCTGCCGCCGACGGCGGCGCGCACGACGACGGCAACCGCAGCCATGGCGACATGCCGGCGCCGGCCGGCGACGATCCCGCGCACGACACCAGCACCGCCAGCGGCCACCGCGATGGCGGCGACGGCGGCGATCGTTCCGTCGGCACGCCCCCGACGCCGGCGCACCCGCCCCAGCCCCACCTGGGCTGGCAATCGCTGCTGCCCGGCTCCATCCAGTAAGCGCGCGGCGACTCAGGCCGGCGCCCAGGTCACGCTGAAGCGGGCACCGCCGAGTTCCGGCGATCGATCGACCACCAGCTCCGCCTGGTAGGCATGCACGATGTCCTGCACGATCGACAGGCCGATGCCATGCCCCTGGACCCGCTCGTCGCCGCGCACCCCGCGCTGCAGGATGCGTTCGATCTGGTCCGGCTCGATGCCGGGACCGTCGTCTTCCACGCTCAGCCACAGTCCCGGTCGACGCCAGCCGGGTTGCCGTTGCGTCTTCACCACCAGCAGCACGCGGTGGCGCGTCCACTTGAAGGCGTTCTCCAGCAGGTTGCCCATCAGCTCCAGCAGGTCGCCCTGCTCGCCGTAGAACACCGCGCCCTCCTCGATGTCGAACTCGCACAGCACATTCTTGGCGGCATGGACCTTCTCCAGGCTCTGCACCAGATCCTCGGCATGACCGGCGATCGGCACCGCGCTGGCGAAAGTCTGCCGGCCCGACGTGGCGGCACGCGACAGCTGGTAGGCGACCAGTTCGTCCATCCGGCGCACCTGGTCGAGCACACCATGGCGCAGGGACGACGCCCCGGCATCCGCCGATTCGAGCTGCGAGCGGATCACCGCCAGCGGCGTCTTCAGGCTGTGCGCCAGGTCGGCCAAAGTATGCCGATAGCGCTGGCGCTGTTCGCGTTCGTTTTCGATGAACGCGTTGATGCGCTCGGTCAGGCCGGTCAGCTCCAGCGGATACTGGCTGTCCAGGTGCTCGCTGTCGCCGCGCTCGACCCGGCTCATGTCGCTGGCCACCTTGCGCAACGGCGTCAGGCTCCAGCGCAGCAGCAGCAGTTGCAGCACGATCAGCATCACCCCGAGGATCGACAGCCAGATCACCAGCGTGCGCCGGAACACCGCATTCTTGCCTTCGAACTGGTCCTCGGTCTGCGCCACCATCACGGTGAGCCGCACCGATTTCCCGTCCGGCGCGTCCAGCGCCACGCCGTAGCTGTAGTAATACAGGCGCCCCATGCGCGTATCGACCGGGCCGACGAACTGGCTCTGCCCCGGCGCCAGCGGCTTGAGGAAGGTGAAATCGCGACCGGTCGCCGACAACGATTCCCAGCGGTGGCCGTGATCGCCCAGGGCCACCGCGTACAGCCCGGAACCGGGCCGCGAGAAACTCGGATCCGGCACCGTGTCGGGCCACAGCAGCTTGCCGTAGCGGCTGACGTCGGTATTGGTGATGTACGCGATGGCGAAATTCTGCAGGCGGTCGTGCAGCGCGCTCAAGGCGCGCTCCTTGTTCGCCTGCGACCGCGTCAGCCCGACCAGCCCGAGGAAACCGGCCAGCACGAACCCGGTCGCGATCGCCGCGCGCGCCGCCAGTGACAGCGGGCGGCGCGACGACACCGGCTCATTCGTCGTCGCCGTCGGTGCGGGGGATGGCAAAGCGGTATCCGCGTCCACGCACGGTCTCGATGGGTTTGAGGGTGCCTTCCGGATC
>JAGWMU010000172.1 GCA_028873095.1 Pseudomonadota bacterium
GATGTCGGCGACCGCACCCAGCGGCAGCTGCGCGCCGTCCGGCGCCAACACCGGCAACCGGCGCAGCCCGGACACGGTCTGGCGGTCGATGCGCGGATAGCGCAATACGATCGGAAAGCGCTCGCGTCCCTGCACGGTCTCGCCGATGGCGTCGCCGCCGACCGCGGTGGCGATCAGATCCTGCAGGTCGGCCTGGGTCAGGCCGTAGCGCGCCGCCGCATCGGGGCGGATGTGCGCGTCGACGTAGCGGCCGCCGCTGGCGCTGTAGTCGGTGGCCGCCGAACTGACCCCGGGCACGCCCTGGGCAACGCGCGCGATGGCGACGGACAGGCGCTGCAGCTCGACCGGATCGGGGCCGGCCACCTTGATGCCGATCGGGCTCTTGATCCCGGTCGACTGCATCTCGACGCGATTGGCGATCGGCGGCACGAACAGGTTGGACAGCCCCGGCACCTGCACCGCGCGGTCGAGTTCCGCCTCGACCTTCGCCATCGTCATGCCCGGCCGCCATTCATTGCGCGGCCTGAAGCTGATGGTGGTCTCGAACATGTTCAGCGGCGCCGTATCGGTGGCGGTTTCGGCGCGCCCGGCCTTGCCGAACACGTGCGCCACCTCGGGCACGGTTTTCAGCATGCGGTCGGTCTGCTGCTGCAGTTGCGCCGCCTTGCCGGCCGACAGCGCGGCCTGCGCGGTCGGCATGTACAGCAGCGTGCCCTCGCCCAGCGGCGGCATGAACTCGCTGCCCAGGCGCGACAGCGGCATCACCGTCACGGCGAGCGCCACGGCCGCCGCCAGCAGCACCGGCAGCGGGCGCTCGAGCACAGCGTCGAGCAGCGGCCGGTAGCCGGCGACGAGGCCGCGATTGATCGGATTGGCATGCTCGGGGCGGATCCGCCCGCGCACCAGGAAGCCCATCAACACCGGGATCAGGGTCACCGCCAGCGCGGCGGCAGCGGCCATCGCGTAGGTCTTGGTGAAGGCCAGCGGCGTGAACAGCTTGCCCTCCTGCCCCTGCAGCGCGAACACCGGCACGAACGACAGCGCGATCACCAGCAGGCTGACGAACAGTGCCGGCCCGACTTCGGCGGCCGCCTTCGCGATCACCCCCCAGCGATCGGCGCCCTGCGGATCGTGGCCGTGCAGGGCATTCCAGTGTTCCAGGTGCTTGTGCGCGTTCTCGATCATCACCACGGCGGCATCGACCATCGCGCCGATCGCGATCGCGATGCCGCCCAGCGACATGATGTTGGCGCTGACGCCCTGGTAGTACATCACGATGAACGCGACCAGCACCGCCACCGGCAGCGTGATCACCGCGACCAGCGAGGAGCGCAGGTGCCACAGGAACAGCGCGCACACGGCGGCCACCACGAGGAACTCCTCCAGCAGCTTCTGGCGCAGGTTGCGTACGGCTTCCAGGATCAGCTGCGAGCGGTCGTAGGTGGGCACGATCCGGACACCCCTGGGCAGCGTGCGCTGCAGTTCGGCGAGGCGCGCCTTGACCGCCTTGATCGCCTTGAGCGCGTTCTTGCCCGTGCGCAGCAGCACCACGCCACCGACCGCTTCGCCCTGTCCATCCAGCTCGGCGATGCCCTGGCGCACGGTCGGCCCGCGCCGTACCGTGGCCACCGCGCCCAGCTGCACCGGTATGCCGTTGCCGCCGGTGCTGATCGGAATGCGTTCGAAATCGGCCTGCGTGCGCAGGTAGCCGATGCTCTGGACCAGCAGATCGGCCTCGCCCTGCTCGATCACCGAGCCGCCGGTGGCGCCGTTGGCGGCGCGCACCGCGGCGACCACCTGCGGCACCGTCAATCCGTAGCCGGCGAGCTTCAGCGGATCGACCACGATCTGCCAGCCGCGCACCTGGCCGCCGATGCTGGCGATCTCGGCGATGTCCGGCACGGTCTTCAGGTGGTAGCGCAGATACCAGTCCTGCAGCGCGCGCAGCTGGCCCAGGTCCAGCCTGCCGCTGCGGTCGACCAGGGCATATTCGTAGACCCAGCCGAGCCCGGTCGCATCCGGGCCCATCGTCGGACTGACGCCGCGCGGCAGCCGGCCGCGCACCTGGCTGAGGTACTCCAGCACGCGCGAACGCGCCCAGTACAGGTCGGTGCCGTCGCGGAAAATCACATAGACGAACGAGACCCCAAAGGCCGAATAGGCGCGCACGGCCTTCACCCCCGGCACCGACAGCATGGTGGTGCTCACCGGATAGGTGACCTGATCCTCGATCACCTGCGGCGCCTGGCCGGGCCAGCTGGTCTGCACCACCACCTGGGTGTCGGAAAGGTCGGGCAATGCATCCAGCGGCATGTGCAACCCGGCCCAGACGCCCCAGCCGGCGAGCAGCAGCGCGCCGGCCAGTACCAGCAGGCGGTTGCGGATGGCGGCACGGATGATGGCAGCGATCATGACGGCCTGCCTCCCGCGCTGGCGGGCATGGCCATGCCGGGCATGGTGTCGTGCGCCGGTGGCGGCAGCGTGCTCCGTTCGCCCTGCGGAAGCGGCGCCGGGGATGTGGCTGAGGACCCGCCGCTCGCAGGAGCCTGCGTACGTGGCGCGGCCTGCTTCGCCGGTGCCGGCGGCGCGGTCAGGCGCTGCAGCGCGCCGTCGAGGTTGGCCTCGGAGTCGATCAGGAATTGCCCGGAGGTGACCACGCGCTCGCCACCATTGAGGCCGGCCAGCACTTCCGTGTAGCCGTCGGCGGAACGACCGATGCGCACCGCACGCGGCGCCATGCGGCCATCGCCCAGATCGAGAATCACGCGGTTCTGCAGGCCGGTGCTGATCAGCGCCTCGTCCGGCACCAGCGGGTGCGGTCTAGCCGCGCCGACCGTCAGCTGCACCGTGGCGAACATGCCCGGCGCCAGCGTGCCGTCCGGATTGTCCACCGCGATGCGTGCCGTCTGCGTGCGCGTGCGCGCATCCACCTCGGGAAGCAGCGCCTCGACGCTGCCGCCGAAGGCGTCGCCCGGTCGTGCGCTGACCTCGATTTGCGCCGCCGTGCCGGCACCGATGCCGGCCACCTCGGCCTGCGGAATCGCCGCGTCCAGCCACAGCCGCGCCGGATCGTCGATGCGCATCAGCGTGGTCCCCGCCGCCACCTGCTGCCCCTCGCGCACGTCCAGCACGCTGACCACGCCAGCCACGGGCGCGCGCAGCACGATACCGCCGCCGGCACCCGTAGGCCGGCGGATCTGCTCGGCGCTCATGCCCAGCACCTGCAGGCGCCGCAGCGCCGCCGCGCGCAGCGCGCGCCCGTCGGCCGACTGCGCGTCGGCGAGTGCGCCGTACTCCGCCGCCGCCGCGGCCCACGCCGGCGCCAGCAACTCGGCCAGCGGCTGGCCGGCATGCACGCGGTCGAACGGCGCACGCACGAACAGGTGCGTCAGCACGCCGTCGGTGCGCGCGCTGACCACCACGGAATGACGTCGATCCCAGCCCAGCACGCCGGGCACGCGCAGTTTGAACGTCAGTGCGGCCACCTTGACCTGCGCGGTGCGCAGACCGAGATTCTGCTCGATGCGCGGACTGATGCGCAGGCCGTCGTCGCCGCCGGATTCCCCGGCGTACTTCGGCTTGAGCTGCATGCCCGGCATCGCCGTCGACTCGCCGGGGCGGTCGAAGTGCTGACCCGGATTCATCGGGTCATACCAGTACAGCACCTTGCGCTGCGGCGCCGACGCGGTCGATGCGGGCGGCGGCGTGTGCCGTGCGACCAGGTACCCGGCCGCAGCGGCGGCAACCAGCGCGACCAGCGCGCCGAACGAGGTGAGCAAGCGTTTCATCGCGGCAACTCCCGATCCGGATCATGGCTGGGCAGCAGATAGGCCAGTGCCGCCCACAGGCGCGCGCGTGCGGCAAGCGCATCGACGTAGGCCAGGCGCTGCTCGATTTCGGCACGGCGGGCCTCCAGCCACGGCTGGAACGGACCGCCACCGCCATAGCCGGCCAGCGCGGTTTTCGCACGGTCGCGGTCCAGCGGCAGCAAGGTTCGCTGGTCGCGCTCTATCTGCCGCCCCCAGCCCTGCCAGGCCGCCACGGCACGCGCCACCGCTTCGCGCTGGGCGCGACGCGCATCCTCGTGATCGGCCTGCACCGCATCGCGTTGCGCCTGCCTGGCGCTGATGCCGCGATCCTGCCGGTTGCGGGTGAACAACGGCAGGCTGACGCCGACCTGCAGCATCACCATGTCCGACAGGCCCGCTGCGCGCCTGCCATAGATGGCGCTGACGCTCCAGTCGGGATGCCTGGCCGCATGCGCCCGGTCGAGCGCCGCTTGCGCCACCTGTTCGCGCGCCGCCCACGCCTGCATCGGCGCCTGCCGGTCGATGGAATGCTCGAGGCTGCCCGGCGCTACCGGCAGCCGGCCGAAGTCCGGCGCCTCGGCAAGGCTGACCGCGGACGCTCCGACCCAACGCTGCAGGCTGGCCTGCGCCGCGGCGAGAGCGGCGTCGGCGCTTGCCAGGCGATTTTCCAGCGTGGCGACTTCGGCCCGGGCGGCCAGGGCATCGGTGGCACTGCCGGCGCCACCGCGCAAGCGCGCCCGGGTGAGCCGCACAGCCAGATCGCTCTCGCCACGCAACTCGCGCAACAGGACCCGCTCCCGTTCGGCGACCCATACGCCGATCCAGGCGTCGGCGATCCGCTCCCGCACGGTCTGCGCGGTGGCCACGCGATCCGCGGCCGCCGCATCGATCCGCGCGTCGGCAAGCCGGCGTTCGGCGTCGCGCGCAGCGCGCGACGGGATGACCTGCGTCAGGCCGATGTTGCGGGTGGTCGTGGGGTCCGAGCGCAGGCTGAACGCACCCGGTGCGGTGACCGGGAAATTGGCCACGCCGACGGTCAGCGATGGATCCGGCAGCCGGCCGGCGCGCATGGCCTCCTCACGCGAAGCATCGATATCAGCGTCGCGGGCGCTCAGCAGGGGCGCCTGTTCCACCCCGCGCCGGACCGCCGCCGTCAGCGTCAGCGGTGGCTCGGTGGCGGACGCGATCGCGACGGCGCCCGCCCACAGCAGCGCGGTCGCCAGGCCCGGCACCATGCAGCGCCAGGCGGAATGAAAGAACGGCATGAACTCGAACTCCAAAGATCTCTAGTGTTGGTGTCGCGCAAGCGGATGCGCGACACCGCCTCGGTCGACGCCGCGGCGCGCTAGATCAGGAGTGAGCAGAACAGCAGTCGGAGGGGAGGATGGTCGGCCTGCGGCCGAAACACCGAGGCGAACGACGACGCGGCACGCGGCAACATGACCACCGTCGGCATCGCCGGCGCCAGTGGCGGCAGCATCGATCCCGGCACGTTGGGCGATCGTGTATCGAACTGGACCAAGCGGCCCTGCGCGCAGTGCTGCGCGCACATCGCCGGGTTCGCGTGGTCGTGCGTGCCGAGCATGCCGTGCATGCAGTCGGGCTGCGCAGCCGTCGTGGCGGCGGCCGCCATGCCATGCCCGCCGGGCATCGGGCACAGGCCCGTCGCGAACGCGATCTGCTGCCACAGCAACAGCACCGTCACCAGCCAGAACAGGCCGGGGCGCTGGGTGCGACGCATGCGGAAGCTCGACGACATGGGGGCGATTCTATACCCCGCCATGGCGTACGTCTTGATCGGGATCAACTGTCGCGGCACATCCCGCAGGAGCGCGCCTGCCGCAAGATCGGCAAGCTCCATGCGAAACCCGGCGCGGCATCACTGCCCGGCCAGCGGTACCGCCTGCGGCTTCAATGCGCCCGGCGGCGGGCTCCCGGCTGCCGACGACGACGCGGCGGGCCGGGCGGCGGTCCCGGCGGGCACCGGCATGCCCTGCGTCCCGGCCACGGCGGGCCCGGCGACGCCGGCGGCGCCATGGGCTGCGCCGTGTCCGGCCCCGGCACTCATGTCCATGTCGTCGTCCGGCGGCGCTTTGGCCACGATGTCCGCATACTGCGCCGGCGTCATGCCGGGCAGCTTCTGCAGGAACGCCACCATGCTCCAGATGGTGGCGTCGTCGTGGCTGAATCCCCACGCCGGCATCGCGCTCATCTTGATGCCGTGCTTGATCACCCAGAA
>JAGWMU010000173.1 GCA_028873095.1 Pseudomonadota bacterium
GCATCGGGACGATGCTCTTGCCGTCGGGCGACTCCGGCTTGCCGTGCACGCCCAGCATGGTCGGCTGGCTGGGACCGTAGATGTCCGCGTCCATCACGCCGACCCTGGCGCCCTCGGCCTGCAGCGCCAGCGCCAGGTTCGCCGACACCGTGGACTTGCCCACGCCGCCCTTGCCGGAGGCGACCACGATGATGTTCTTCACGTTGGGCAGCGGCCCCAGCGTGCCCTGCACCTTGTGCGCGTGGATGCGGCTGGTGATCGAGACCGCCGCCGACGCGATCGCCGGATCCGCGACCAGGGCCTGGCGCGCCTGCTCGGCCAGGGCGTCGATGGCGCCGCTGGCCGGGTAACCCAGTTGCAGGTCCACCGACACCCGCGCGCCATCCACGCCGACCGCGCGCAAGGCTTCGGCCAGCGGCGCGCCGGTGTGGGTGTCGGTGAGGCCGCCAAGGATCTGGCGGACCAGGGCTTCATTCGCCTGCGTCATGTCGGCTCGGTTGGTTGCTGGGGACTGTCCATTATGCCAGCCCGCCCATGCCCGGCCAGCTGATGCAGATCAGCGTCATGTCCGGGCCGGCGACATGGCATCGCGCCGCCCGATCAGCCGCGTCCGGAGGCGTGCGGGAATTTCCGCAATGCAGCTTGACGCTCTGGCGAATCCTCGCCAGTCTCGCAACCATACGCTTTCGTACGGGAGTATCGCCATGAAGCCACTGTTCCGCCTCACCCTCGTCGCCGGATTGCTGCTGGCCGCCGGCAGCGCCATCGCCGCCACCGACAGTCCGGTCGGCAACTGGCGTACCATCGATGACGAAACCGGCCAGGCCAAGTCGATCGTGCAGATCACCGACAGCAACGGCGAGTTGCAGGCGCACGTCGTGAAGCTGCTCAATCGCAGCCCGGAAGACATCGCCCGCGACGGCGTGGTCGCCCTGTGCAAGAAGTGCAGCGGCGCGCGCAAGGACAAGCCGATCGAAGGCCTGAACATCATGTGGGGCGTGCGCAAGGACGACGACGTCTGGGACGGCGGCAAGATCCTCGACCCCAAGTCCGGCAAGGTCTACAAGGTGAAGCTCACCCTCAAGGACGGCGGCCAGAAGCTCGACGTCCACGGCTACATCGGCTTCGCCCTGCTCGGCCGCTCGCAGATCTGGGAACGCCAGCCGTAACCGTAATCGCAGTCGTTGCAAGCGATCGAAAAAGCGCGCTTCGGCGCGCTTTTTCATGCGCGCGACGCTCGGGAAAATCTCGAATGACTCCTGATTCTTGACGCCTGGAGCGGCGGTTGTGGGAGCGTCGCGCGCAAGGTGCGCTCCAAACCGGGGCTATTCCGGATTCCCCCAGAGGGCATCCGGGGATTTGGACGGCCATGCCATAATGCGCAGTCACCCCCGAATGTTGCCTGCCATGCGCCGCCGCCTGCTCGTCACCCATGCCCTGCCCTATGCCAACGGCCCGCTGCACCTGGGCCACATGCTGGGCTACATCCAGACCGACATCTGGGTGCGCGCGCAGCGCATGATGGGCCACGAGGTGGTGTTCGTCAGCGCCGACGACGCCCACGGCACGCCGATCATGCTGGCCGCCGAGAAGGCCGGGATGACGCCGGAGGCCTTCATCGCCGGCATCCGCGCCGGCCATGAGGCCGACTTCAACGATTTCCACTTCAGCTTCGACCACTACCACACCACGCATTCGCGCGAGAACCGCGAACTGGCCGAGCTGATCTACACGCGGCTGCGCGATGCCGGCTTCGTCGCCAAGCGCAGCATCCAGCAGCTGTTCGATCCGGAAAAGCAGATGTTCCTGCCGGACCGCTACATCAAGGGCACCTGCCCGAAGTGCGGCACGCCCGACCAGTACGGCGACAACTGCGAGCACTGCGGCGCCACCTACGCGCCCACCGACCTGATCGACCCGTATTCGGTGATGTCCGGCGCCACCCCGGTGCTGCGCGATTCGGAACACTACTTCTTCGAGCTGTCGAAATTCGAGCCGTTGCTGCGCGACTGGTTCGCCGGCAAATTCAGCGGCGGCAAGCCGGTCGCCAACAGCGGCGTGGTGGCCAAGCTGGGGGAATGGCTGGACGGCGGCCTGAAGGACTGGGACATCTCCCGCGACGCGCCGTATTTCGGCTTCCCGATACCCGACGCGCCGGGCAAGTTCTTCTACGTCTGGCTGGACGCGCCGATCGGTTACCTGGCCAGCTTCAAGGCGCTGTGCGAGCAGCCCGGCTCGAAGCTGCGGTTCGACGACTTCCTCGGCGCCGACAGCCGCGCCGAGATGCACCACTTCATCGGCAAGGACATCATCAACTTCCACGGCCTGTTCTGGCCGGCGATGCTGCATGGCGCCGGCCTGCGCACGCCGACCGCGCTGCACGTCAACGGCTACCTCACGGTGAACGGCGCCAAGATGTCCAAGTCGCGCGGCACCTTCATCCAGGCGCGCACCTACCTGGATGCCGGCATCCACCCCGAATTCCTGCGCTACTACTTCGCCACCATGCTCAGCGACGCGCCGGTCGACGTGGACCTCGACCTCAAGGCCTTCGAGGAGCGCGTCAATTCGCACCTGGTCGGCAAGTGGGTGAACATCGCCAGCCGCACCGCCGGCTTCGTGCAGAAGTACTTCGGCGGCAGGCTGGCCGATCGTTTTGACGAGGAGGAGGCCAGGCGATGGCAGTGGCTGGTTTCACACCAGGCGAACGTGCCGGCGCTGTACGACGAAGGCGCGTTCTCCGAAGTGGCCCGCACTTTCGTGATGATGGCCGACGAGGTCAATGCATATATCGCCGCGAAAGCGCCGTGGGTGCTCGCCAAGGATGAGACCCGGCGTGATGAGCTGCATCAGGTCTGCTCGTTCGCGCTCAATGCATTTCGCCTGTTGTCCGGCATGCTCAAACCGGTGCTGCCCGCCACCGTCGAGGCAGCCGAGCAATTCCTCGATGCGCCGATCACCGACTTCGACGATGCCAGCCGCGCACTGCATGGCCACACCATCAAGATGTTCGAGCCGTTGCTCGGCCGCATCGACCCCAAGCGCATCGAGGCGATGATCGAGGCCTCGAAGGAATCGATGGGTAGTGCCGTCGATACCGCCCCCGCACCGATCAAGAAATCCACGGAAAACCGCAAGCCCATGACCGAGAACACCGCCACCGCCGCACCGGCCACGAATATACCGGCCGCCATCGGCATCGACGACTTCGCCAAGCTCGACCTGCGCATCGGCAAGGTCGTCGCCTGCGCCTTCGTGGACGGCTCGGACAAGCTGCTGCGCTTCGAACTCGATGCAGGCCCGCTGGGCACGCGGCAGATCTTCTCCGGCATCCGCGCCGCCTACGCCGAGCCGGAAAAACTCATCGGCCGCAACGTGGTGTTCATCGCCAACCTGGCGCCGCGCAAGATGCGCTTCGGCCTGTCCGAAGGCATGATCCTGTCGGCCGGCGACGGCGGCAGCGACCTGTTCCTGCTCGACGCCGACCAGGGCGCCAGGCCGGGCGCCACCGTGCGCTGACCCGAGAGACCGCGCATGCGCCGCGTCCATCGCTCCTTCGACTACACCGAAGCAGAGATCGTCGCCAGCCTCCTGCGCACGGAAGGTTGCCCTGCGCATGTCTTCGAAAACGGACTGTCGCGACTCAAGTGGTACCAGGTGATTGCGTTCGGGGGCCCCGTGGTGATGGTGGCCGACGAATACCTGGACGCCGCCAACGATGTCCTGGCCCGCTGGCGACGGGGCGACTACTGCCTTGAGTCCGAGGATCGTTGCCCTCGCTGCGACAGCCGCGACATCGAGGACAACCCCAACTACCGCGGCTGGGCGTTCTTTTTTGGATGCTTCCTCGGACTGCCGCTGTGGCCCGCACTGAAATGGCGGGAGCGTTGCCGGTCATGCCACTACCACTGGAAAGCCCTCCCGCCCGACAGCTATGCCGCGATGAATCGGGCCGCCGACACGGGAGAACTGAAACGGGATGACTGATCGCCCGAACCTCGCCGACCGCATCGATGCGATCCTGCCGCAGACGCAGTGCGAACAGTGCGGCTATCACGGCTGCCGGCCCTATGCCGAGGCGATCGCCCGCGGCGAGGCCGGGATCAACCAGTGCCCGCCCGGCGGCGCCGCCGGCATCGCGCAACTGGCGGCCTTGCTGCAGCGGCCGATCCTGCCGCTGGATCCCGGACACGGCAGCGAGAAGCCGCGCATGCTGGCGCGCATCGTCGAGGCCGACTGCATCGGTTGCACCAAGTGCATCCAGGCCTGCCCGGTCGACGCCATCGTGGGCGCCTCGAAGCTGATGCACACCGTGCTTGCCGACGACTGCACCGGCTGCGAGCTGTGCGTGCCGGCCTGCCCGGTCGACTGCATCGTGCTGGAACCGATGCCGCCGGCGCAGATCGATGCGGCGCACGCCGACGCGGCGCGCGCGCATTTCCGGCGCCGCGAGGCGCGGCTGGCGCGTTGGCATGCCGAACGCGAAGCCGAGCTCGCCGCGCGCAAGGCCGCGCTGGATACACCGCCATCCGTGAACCGCGCAGACCAGCAACCTTCTGGTGCTCGCAACGCTGTGCAGGAGGCGCTTGAACGCGCGCGAAACCGACGCTTGCACCCACCGGACTGACCGGGTTAGCGTCACGCTTTTCACGGACGAATCCGCCTTGATCACTATCGACTCGCCTCGCCACGGGCAAGCCCTGCCCGTCGACGCCCGGACGCTGGCCGCAACCATTTGTCGCGACGCCGACGACGAGTTGCGCCAGCTGCTGCCCGGATTGCCGCCTGACATCGTTGTCTCGTGCTCGCTCGGCACCCATGTGGTGCCTGGAATCGGCTGCGGCGCAACGGCCATGGACAGCCGTACCATCGCGCTCGTGGTCAAGCCGTCATCCACCTCTACGGTGGAGCAGATCCTGCGCGATCATCTGCGCCACCTGCTCTTCCACGAGTGCCACCATCTCGTACGGGGCTGGGTGCGCCGCGGCGGCATGCGGCGTCGCCACTTCATCGATGGCGTGATCTGCGAAGGACTGGCCAGCGCGTTCGAGCGCGACGCAGCCGGCCATGCGGCGCCGTGGTGCGAGTATCCCGAGGACGTGCGCGCGTGGGTCGACGAACTGCTGGCTCTGCCGCTCCTGGCCGATTACCGGCACTGGATGTTCCATCACCCGGACGGACGGCAGTGGATCGGCTACAAGGCCGGAACTTACATCACCGACCGCGCCATCGCGCGGTCCGGGCTCGATGCGGCGACACTGGTCTCGGTGCCGGCCGAGCGTATCCTCGAACTAGCCGGCCTGCCGCAACCATAATCCCGACTGTTCCGCCGCTGGCCGCTCTTAAGGAATTCGCCATGACGCCTGCCGGTCGCACCCGTTTGCGGCGCGCCTTGGGATGGCCGCGAGCCCCCTCTAGAATGCTTGCTCGACCTTCCGAACCGGTTCTTGCATGAAACCCGTCGACATCAGGGAACTGTTCCGCCGCCTGCGCGAGCTCGATCCGCACCCCACCACCGAGCTCCACTACAGCAGTCCGTTCGAACTGCTGGTGGCGGTGGTGCTGTCGGCGCAGGCCACCGACGTGGGCGTGAACAAGGCAACCCGCAAACTGTACCCGGTCGCCAACACGCCGCAGGCGATCCTCGAGCTCGGCGAGGACGCGCTCAAGCGCTACATCGGCACGATCGGCCTGTTCCATACCAAGGCCAGGAACGTGATCGCGCTGTGCCGGCTGCTGCTCGAGCAGCACGCCGGCGAGGTGCCGCGCACGCGCGAGGCGCTGGAGGCGCTGCCCGGCGTGGGCCGCAAGACCGCCAACGTGGTGCTGAACACCGCCTTCGGCGTGCCGACCATCGCGGTGGACACGCACATCTTCCGCGTCGCCAACCGCACCGGCCTGGCGCCGGGCAAGGACGTGCGCGCGGTCGAGGACAAGCTGCTCAAGCTGATCCCGGCCGAGTTCAGGCAGGACGCCCACCACTGGCTGATCCTGCACGGCCGCTACGT
>JAGWMU010000174.1 GCA_028873095.1 Pseudomonadota bacterium
GACGGCGACGGCGGGGCGGTCGACGAACACCTGATGCACCGCGCATGCCGGATTGCGCGATCGTGGCGATGGATCTGCGCCCGCTGCTTGCCGGGATCGGGCGGGCGATCCGTCGGGCCGGCGGCTCAGTGGCCGTGCGCGGTGGCGCCGGCTGGCGCGGCGTCGAACCTGCCCTGCGCACTCGGCGCCGGGCTGAACGATCGCGGCGACGATGCCATCGGCTGCGGGGAATAATTCGTCGGTACGGGCGCGCCGCGGCTGAAACCGTCGTCGCCGTAGTCCACGAACGCACTGCCGCCATGGCTCTCGACCAGCGCCAGCTGGGTGCCGTTCCTGGTCGACCAATATGCCGACGCGAAAGGTGCCGGCACGATGGACACGAAGGCGAAGCTCGCGGCGTACCTGCCGTCCTTGCGCGGCGTGGCATGCAGCGCCACGTTGACGATCGACTGGCTGTCCACGGGGTGCCCGCCGACGATGGCCGGCTTGCTGATCCACTGTCGCAGGCTGCTGGCGAGCAAGCGCTGCAACCGCGGCGGCAGTTGGGCCGAGGGCTGCACCTCAGTGACCTTGCCCAGCGAGTTCACGTGGACCAACACCGGCATCACCCGCAGCGGGAACGATGTGAGCGATACGGGCGATGCCATGGCCACCGTAGCCATGGCCAGCAGCACGGCACCGATCAGTACGCAATGAAATCGTTTCATGACTGCCTCCATGGACGTGGCGGAAGCGGCGGCCGCCGCCGGCACCGGGCGCGCGGACAACGCATGCGTGCGATTGCGGCGGATGCCGGCTGCACGCGATCGATCCTCGACCCCTCTGGTGCCCCTGTCAAGTCGCCAGGCGCCAGATGACAACATCGTCATCCGGGCAGTGGCGAGCCATGCTGCCCGGCCGGCGCGGCGCGCAAGTCGCAGCAGCGCTGACCGGACGCGGCGCCGGTGGCCCGGCGCCAGCCGCGAATCCGCACGCCGCCCGTCTTTTGTGCTATAGGGATTGCCTCCCTGCACACTGAGGGAGGACGTGACTGAAGGGGCATCACGTCGCGACATGGCATTCCCGGGTGGTCCATGCCTGTAGTCCTGTGCCAGTCATGTGCCGCCCGCCGCCATGTGCGCCGCATATCCAGTCCGACCACCGGTCGGTTTCGCACTTTTTACTGGAGGGGAACACATGTCATCTTTCATGAAGGCGGGCATCGCTGCCGCAGTCGGCGTCGCCATCGGCCTGGCCGCCGTCGGCACCGTTCACGCCACCACGACCCGAACGCCCGAAGTCACACCGGCAACGCAGCACGACACGCTGCCCTCGCTGCGCGGCGTGATGCCGCGACCCGACGATTTCATCAAGAACTCGCACGCGTATCCGGCCCACCCGCTGCCGTTCCTCAGCGCTCCCGGCAACCAGGCCGACGGTGCCTTGCAGACCGCCGCCAGCGGCAGCTTCGCCCCCGCGCTCGGCGCCGGCTTCGACGGCGTGGGCCAGGGCTTCAGCGGGCCGCAGGGCACGTTCACCGTCAACAGCGCGCCGCCGGACACCAACGGTGCCGTCGGTGCGACCCAGTACCTGCAGATCGTCAACAGCGCCTTCGCCGTGTTCGACAAGTCGAGCAAGGCGGTGGTCTACGGTCCGGTGCCCACCAATACCCTGTGGAAGGGTTTTGGTGGCCCGTGCGAAGCCGACAACGACGGCGACGCGGTGGTGGTCTACGACAAGGCCCAGAACCGCTGGGTGGTTTCGCAGTTCGCGGTCACCGCGGCGCCTTACTACCAGTGCGTGGCGGTGTCGGCGACCAGCGACGCCACCGGCGCCTGGTACCGCTACGCGTTCCCGTACGGCAGCGTGTTCCCCGACTACCCGAAGATGGGCGTCTGGCCGGATGCCTATTACGAAACGTTCAACATGTTCAACGGCAACTCCTTCGTCGGCGCCAAGCTGTGCGCCTACGACCGCAATGCGATGCTGAGCGGCGCCGCGGCCACCCAGCAGTGCTTCCAGCTCTCCTCCAGCTACGGCGGCGTGCTGCCGGCGGACCTGGACGGCAGCACCGCGCCGCCGGCCGGCTCGCCGAACTACATGCTGAACTTCACCAGCAACACGCTGAACCTGTGGCGCTTCCACGTCGACTGGGCGAACAGCGCCAACACCACGCTGACCGGCCCGATCAGCATCCCGGTGGCCTCGTTCGCCGCCGCCTGCGGCGGCGGTACCTGCATCCCGCAGGCCGGCACCCGGCAACAACTCGACTCGCTGGCCGACCGCCTGATGTTCCGCCTGGCCTACCGCAACTTCGGCGACCACGAATCGCTGGTGGTCAGCCACTCGGTGAAGGTCGGCACCTCGCGCAAGAACCCGTACAGCGGCGTGCGCTGGTACGAGATCCGCAGTCCGGGCACCACCCCGGTGGTGTACCAGCAGTCCACCTTCGCGCCCGACGGCAATTACCGCTGGATGGGCTCGGTGGCGATGGACAAGCTGGGCGACATGGCGCTGGGCTACAGCGTGTCCAGCAGCTCGATCCACCCGGCGATCCGCTATACCGGGCGCTTGGCGGGCGACCCGCTGAGCACGATGCAGGCCGAGAACAGCATCATCGAAGGCCTCGGCTCGCAGAGCGGCAACCGCCTGTCGCGCTGGGGCGACTACAGCGCGATGACCGTCGATCCGGTCGACGACTGCACGTTCTGGTACACCACCGAGTACCTGCAGAACACCGGCTCGTTCAACTGGAACACGCGCATCGCGTCGTTCAAGTTCCCGGGTTGCCAGTAAGCCGGCATGCGTGACTGAACGGGAGCGGGCCGTGACATCACGGCCCGCTTTTTTTGCCGGCGCGGCCGACGCATCGCTTGCACGAATCCCGTTGCGCGCCGATTCCGCCGCTCGCGCAGCCCGCGTGGCAGAATCGGCGCATGCACATCTACCTGGTCGGCGGCGCGGTCCGCGACAAACTGCTGCAGCGGCCGGTGACCGACCACGACCACGTGGTGGTCGGCGCGACGCCGGAGGATCTGCTGGCGCTGGGCTACCAGCCGGTGGGCAAGGATTTCCCGGTGTTCCTGCATCCGCGGACGGGCGAGGAATACGCGCTGGCGCGCACCGAGCGCAAGACCGGACGCGGCTACCACGGCTTCGTGTTCCAGGCCGACGCCACGGTCACGCTGGAGGCGGATCTGGCGCGGCGCGACCTCACCATCAACGCGATCGCCGAGGACGAGCATGGCACGCTGACCGATCCGTATCACGGCGTGCGCGACATCGCGGCGCGGGTGCTGCGGCACGTCTCGCCGGCCTTCGTCGAGGACCCGGTGCGGGTGCTGCGAGTGGCGCGTTTCGCCGCGCGCTTCGCGCCGCTGGGCTTCACCGTCGCCGGGGAAACCATGGGGCTGATGCGGCAGATGGTGCGCGATGGCGAGGTCGATCATCTGGTGCCCGAACGCGTGTGGGCCGAAACGCGCAAGGCGCTGGGCGAAGCGCAACCCGCGGCATTCCTGCGCGTGCTGCGCGAGTGCGGCGCGCTCGCGGCGCTGTTTCCGGAGATCGACGCGCTGTACGGCGTGCCGCAGCGCGCCGAGTTCCACCCGGAGATCGACACCGGCGTGCATCTGGAGATGGTGCTGGACATGGCCGCGCGGATCGCGCCGGGCGACGACGTGGCCGGTTTCTGCGCGCTGGCGCACGACCTCGGCAAGGCGCTCACCCCGGCCGGCGAATGGCCGCGCCACATCGGTCACGAGCAGCGCGGCGTGGCGCCGCTGCGGGCGCTGGCGGCGCGCCTGAAGGTACCGGCCGAGCACGCCGCGCTGGCCGAGCACGTCTGCCGCGAGCATCTGAATGCGCATCGCGCGTTCGAGCTGAAGCCGGCCACCGTGCTGAAGCTGCTCAGTGCGCTGGACGCATTGCGCCGACCCGCGCGGCTGGATATTTTTCTCGCCGCCTGCGAGGCCGACATGCGCGGCCGGCTGGGCCACGAACACGATGCTTACCCGCAGGCCGCGTACCTGCGCGCGGCGCGCGCGGCGGCAGCGGCGGTCGACGCCGGCAGCTTCGTCGAGCAGGGCCTGTCCGGCCCGGCGATCGGCAAGGCGATGGAGCGGGCCCGGGTCGATGCGATCGGGGCGCTGAAATCCCGATACCCGCCCGCTCCGCCGACCGCCTGACCGCCGGCCGCGGCGCGCGGCAACCGCCGCGCCGACACCCTGTGTTTGCCGCCGTCCAGACGGCGGCACCACCGTCGTTCGACTACAGCCGGTCGCCCTGGTCGGCGGCCAGCAGTCCGGCCGGCAACGGCAGGTCGGCGAGGCCGCGGACCAGCAGCATGGCCTGGAACCGCTCGCCCATCTGCTCGGGCAGCATCAGCTTCTTCACCTGCTGCGCCAGCCGGTAGCGGTCGTGTTCGCCGGCGGCCTGCGCCTGCGCCTGCGCGAACACCTCCTGCAGGCCGGCGCCGATCAGGAACTGCGCCTGCGGCAGATAGGCCGCCACGCTGAAACCGGCGCTGTTGCCGGCTTCGGCCAGCGCGGTGAAATCGACCGAGGCGGTGAGATCGTTCAGGCCCGGCAGGTACAGCGGATCGTTGTGCGCGTGATGCCGGTAATGCGCCATCAGCGTGCCGTCGTCGCGCTCGGGCAGATAGAACTCGCGGCGCACGTAGCCGTAGTCGACGAACAGCAGCAGCCCGGCGCTGAGCGAGGCGGCCACCGCCTGGATCCAGTACGGCAGCTGCGGCAGGATTTCCGAGCGGTAGCCGTCGGCGAACCCGGCGCCGAGATCGCGCTCGACGTGGCGCACGGCGCCGGCGGTCAGCGCATCGGCCGGACGATCGACGCGGCGCAGGCGGCCTTCGCCGTCCAGCGCGACGTGCTCTTCGTAGACTTCGCCGCCGCGCACGCAAAAGCGCGTGGCCGGCAGCGCATCGATCACCTCGTTGGCAAACAGCACGCCGCGCCAGTCCTGCTCGGGCGGACGATCCAGCCAGCGCACGCGCGCGTGGATCCCGGCCGGCAGATTCGCCTGCAGCCGCCCGCGTTGCCGCTCGCGCAGGTCGGCGCTGGGCTCCAGGATCAGGTACTGCCGCGGCAGCGTGCCGGCGCCGGCCAGCGCACGCAGCGCCGCCTCCGCGAACGCGCCGCTGCCGCCGCCGAGTTCGAGCACATCCGCCTCGTCGCCCAGCGACGCCAGCACCGGCCGTATCGCGTTGACTACGCACTGCGCGAACAGCTCGCCCAGCTCCGGCGCGGTGACGAAGTCGCCGGCGGCGCCGAACTTGGTCTTGCCCGCGCTGTAGTAGCCCAGCCCCGGCGCGTACAGGCAGCGCTCCATGTATTGCGCGAACGGCAGCGGACCGTGCGCGGCGATCAGCTCGCGCAGCAGCTGCAGCAGGCGGTCGGAATGCGCGCGCTCGTCGGCGCTCGGTGCGGGAAGTCGGGAGGACATGCGTGTTGCCGGCAACGAAAAGGCGCGGCAAGCATAGCGGAACGGGCGGCATCGCCCGCCGCCGCGTTCAATCGCCGCGCTGCCCGGACAGGCCCGGCCTACAGGGGATGGCGATAGGCGCCGCTGACCACGCCGGTGCGGCGCACGCGGCGGATCACGTCGGCCAGATGCTTGCGGTTCTTCACTTCCATCGTGAACAGCATGGTCGCGGCGGCGGCGTCGCGCTCGACGTACTCCACATTCTCGATGTTGGAATTGGCGGCGCCGATCGCGGCGGCCACGGTGGCCAGCACGCCGGGGCGGTTGATGACCTCGATGCGCAGTTCGGCGCGATAGTCGCCCTGCACGCCGCGATCCCACTCGATCGCCACGCAGCGCTCCGGCGATTTGCGCAGCTCCAGCACATTCGGGCACTCCTCGCGATGCACCACGATGCCCTTGCCCGACGACAGGTAGCCGATGATCTCGTCGCCCGGCAGCGGATGGCAGCAATTGGCG
>JAGWMU010000175.1 GCA_028873095.1 Pseudomonadota bacterium
CGAGTTCGAGAGCACCAACGCCGCCTCGGCGCTGTGGACCAAGCCCAGGAGCGAGATTTCCGACGAGGACTACCAGAGCTTCTACAAGTCGCTCGGCCACGATTTCAACGATGCGCTGGCCTGGACGCACAACCGCGTCGAGGGCAGCCAGAGCTTCACCACGCTGCTCTACATCCCCTCGCAGCCGCCGTTCGACCTGATGATGGGCGGCCGCGACGAGCGCAAGGGCCTGAAGCTCTACATCAAGCGCGTCTTCGTCATGGACGCCGCCGAGGAGCTGCTGCCGAACTACCTGCGCTTCGTGCGCGGCGTGGTCGATGCCGACGACCTGCCGCTCAACGTCAGCCGCGAGATCCTGCAGCAGAACCGCCAGCTCGACCGCATCAAGGGCGCCTGCGTGAAGCGCGTACTCGACCTGATCGAGAAGCTGGCCAAGGACGAGCCGGAGAAGTTCGCCACCTTCTACAAGGCGTTCGGCAACACGCTCAAGGAAGGCATCAGCGAGGACGCCAACAACCGCGAGCGCATCGCCAAGCTGCTGCGCTTCGCTTCGACCAGGGGCGAAGGCGGCGCGCAGACCGTCTCGTTCGACGACTACATCGGTCGCATGGCCGTGGGCCAGGACACCCTCTGGTTCATCACCGCCGACAGCTACGCGGCGGCGCTGGGCAGCCCGCAGCTGGAAGCGTTCAAGGCCAAGGGCATCGAAGTGCTGCTGATGTTCGACCGCATCGACGAGTGGATGCTGGGCAGCCTCGGCGAATATGCCGGCAAGAAACTCAAGAACGTGGCCAAGGGCGAGCTGCCGCTGGACGAGGCCGACAAGAAGAAGCAGGAAGAGGCCAGCAAGGCCGCCGAGCCGCTGCTGAAAAAGCTGAAGGAGCTGCTGGGCGATCGCGTGGGCGAGGTGAAGGTATCCGCCCGCCTCACCGATTCGCCGTCCTGCCTGGCCTTGAGCGACTACGAGATGGCCCCGCACCTGACCCGCCTGCTGCGCGAAGCCGGCCACGACATGCCCGAGAACAAGCCCACGCTGGAGATCAACCCGGCGCATGCGCTGCTGAAGCGGGTGGAGGCCGAAGCCGACGAGGCCAAGGCCAGGGATCTGGCCACCTTGCTGCTGGAACAGGCCGAGATCGCCGCCGGCGCACAGCTGCCGGACCCGGCGGCATTCGTGCAGCGGATGAACCGGGTGTTGCTGGGGTAAGGCGCGGCACGCCTTTCCGTTGCTCCCTCTCCCCGTCGGGGGGAGGGTTGGGGTGAGGGGCCGGTACTCGCGAAAATCCCATCGATCCGCCTGCCGTCACCCCGGCGAACGCCGGGGTCCGGCGTTTTTCGTCTTTGCTGCCTCGTCGCTGCAGCATGGCTTGCAGACGAAGAGCTTTCGAGCCGCTATGCGGCCCGAGTCACTTTCTCTTGCGTGGCCACGCGCACGTCCGGAACGTGCGCGAACGGCGCAGCCGGCCCGAAGGGCGAAGGGCAGGATGCCCGGAGCAAGAGAAAAGTAACCAAAAGAGAAGGCCACCCCGCTTGGCGCTTGCCGGGCATCCCTGCCCGGCAAGTTCGTGAGCCGGGGCCGGGCTTTTCGACAGCACATCCCTGTGCTGACGAAAAGGAATCGGCCTCCTGCCGATTCCCGCTGCGCGGCCTGTCGACCCCAGCTCACCGCCGCACAGGGACCCCGAGAAAAGCGGCGGGCCATCCTGGCCCGCACTCGGTGTGCCCGCTGCGCGGGCGCCAGTTCGCCAGTTGTGATGGGTACGCAACATTTATGTTCTTCGCAACAAAGATGTTGCTATGCTGGGCTCGTGCCAACAGGGATGTGGCGATGAAATACAGCGAGTTTCAGCGATGGCTCAGGCGACAGGGCGTGAGTTTCGAGCCCGGCAAAGGCAGTCACCTGATGGCGCGGTACAGGGGACGAACTTCCGTATTCCCATCGCATGGATCGAAAGAGATACCCGAGCCGCTGCGCAAAAAGATCCTGAAAGACCTGGGCCTGTGAGCGCGCGCCGCACGGAGCAGAAGCGAAGGAGTGACGATGAAATACCCGGTCAAGCTGACCCGTGTCGAGGGCGCGGTGATGGTGACGTGTCCGGACCTGCCGGAGTTTTCCAGCGTGGGTGGCAGCGAGGACGAAGCGCTACGCGAAGCCGTGGACGGCATCGAGACCACGCTGCAGATGTACATCCAGGATCGCCGCGCCATCCCGACTCCCGGCGAACGCAAGCGTGGCCAGCGACTGGTCGACCTGCCTCCGCTGGCAGTGGCCAAGATCGGCCTGTATCAGGCGATGCAGGCCAAGGGGCTGCGCAAGGCCGATCTGGCCCGCCTGCTCGACATGCACCTGCCTCAGGTCGATCGCCTGCTCGATCTGCGGCACCGCTCGAAGCTGGAGCAGGTGGAAGCCGCGCTGAATGCGGTAGGGTATCGGATCGAGTTGGCGGTGCTGGCGGCGTAGAGAGGGGGGCTCTAACCTCGAGACGCAGGCGTTCTGGGGTAAGGTGCTGGCGCGTCTTGTTGTTACTCCCTCGCCCCGTCGGGGAGAGGGTTGGGGTGAGGGGGCGGTACTCGCCGAGTTTCCACGTTGCCAGCACTCCACACTCACCAGCAATGCGGTGATAGCAATTCCCTATACGCACAGAGCAGAATTTGCCGACGAAGCCGTAGAGTTTGCCGCTGCACGTCAGCGACGTAACTTCTTCGGGTGTGGCAGGCCGCAAGTCGAGAAATTCGTGGAAGGCGATGTCATCGATGGTCGGACCATTGCTGAGTGCGTACAGCTCGGCGTAGAGCGTCGGCACGCCGATTTGCTCGGCAACGAAATATTCGTAGCCATCGCAGGCCGTCGACCGGTCCGGATGACGATCCGGCCCATCCGTCACGCCCTGCGCGCCAGCCGCTCCGTGATGTGCGATCGCCAGGCTGCCGACAGCTCCGGTATGTCCAGCGCACGCGCCAGCACTTGCTGCGCGGCCGGATCGTCGGGTTTCAGGTAGGCATCGAACAGCGTGCGGATCGACAGGCTGCCCAGGCCGCGGGCCACCACATCGACGGCGTTGCCGGCTTCGATCGTGCCTTGCTCCAGCACGCGCAGGTAGAAGCCGGTGCGCAGGGATTGGGTGAACCGTTTCGGCATGCTCGCGTCGGCCAGCCGGATGCCGAGCTTGAAGCACGGCACGCGCGGCTGGGTGATGGCGAAGCGCGCGTCGCCGATGCGCAGCTGGTCGCCCACGCACAGTTCGGCCTCGTCCAGCCCCGCCACCGTGAGGTTCTCGCCGAACTGCCCATGGGGCAGGGCATCCCGGCCGAGCACGTCGCGCCAGTACGCGTAGTGATCCAGCGAGTAGGCGTAGACCGCCTTGTCCGCGCCGCCGTGGTTGCGCAGGTCGGCCTGGCCGTCGCCGTCGAGGTTGAGCCGGCGCACCGCCACCGGGCCGCTCACCGGCTGCTTGAAGATGCCGGTCGTCACCGACGCGTCGCCGTGCGCGACCGCTGCGGGCGGCGCGACGTTGATGGAGATCAGGGTCATGCTCATCGGTGCGCGGCTCCGCAGTTCCGGGATCGGCGCCTGCCCTCGGCCCGCCCGCTCAGGCTTCTTTCGGCTTGCGCTTGCGTGCCGGCCTGGCTTCGCTGGCGGCGATGAGCTGCTGCAGGTAGGCAATGCCTTCCTCTTCGGGAAAGAAGGCGACCACATCGGCGACGCTCAGGCCGTAGCGTTTCCTGAGCGACAGGAAGTCGGCCCGGGCGTTCGCCAGCCGTGTGTCGCCGGTCGGCTTTGCGGCCGGCAGGTGTTCCTTGCGGTCGATCGCGGCAAGCTCTTCCTGGAAGCGCCGAAATGCATCGTTGGGGACGGGCATGGTTGTGTCGGGAGGTATCCGGGTCGGGGAGGCCCATTGTCTCATGCGGGGCGAACCGGGGCATCCGGAGCCGGTTCGTTTTCGGCCCGCAGACCGCCACCCTCCACCCGCCACCCTCCGCCCGTAGGAGCGCACCCTGTGCGCGAAAAGCTCTTTGCCGGCAGGTGAAGGAAACAAGAGCTTTTCGCGCACAGGGTGCGCTCCTGCCGACGGGCAGGACTGCTCCGAACGCAGCGCGTCCTACGCGGCGAACAGCTGCAGCAGTTCGTGGCAGGCGCCCATGGTGTGGTAGTCGGTCTTGCCGGCCGGGCTCTTGTCGTCGTCGAGCTTGCGGTTGTCGCGGCTGAGGATGCGGTACCAGGCACCGTGTTCGTGGTCGACGAAATGCCGCCAGGCATACGTCCACAGCTTCGTGTACCAGTCGTCGTAGACGGCCAGGCCGGTGCGCGCGTGCAGCAGGGCGGCGGCGACGAGCGATTCGGCCTGCACCCAGAAATACTTGTCGTCGTCGCAGACGCTGCCGTCCGGGGCGAAGCCGTAGCAGATGCCGCCGTGCACGTCGTCCCAGGCGCGCGCCAGCGCAGTGTCGAACAGGCGCATGGCGGTCGGCAGCAGCCAGCTTGCCTCGCGATCGCGCTCCAGCAGCAGCGCTTCCAGGATCAGCAGCAACTTGGCCCATTCGGTCTGGTGGCCGGGCTGGAAACCCCAGGGGCGGAACAGGTGCTTCGGGTCGTCCTTGTGGTAATCCCAGTCGATGCGCCACTGCGCGTCGTAGTGTTCCCACACCAGGCCATCGGCCAGCGCCGCCTGGCGGCGCGCGATGTGGTCGGCGAGGGTGAGCGCGCGGTCGAGGTAGCGCACTTCGTCGCTGGCCTGGTAGGCGGCCAGCATCGCCTCGCACATGTGCATGTTGGCGTTCTGGCCGCGGTAGTCGCTGAAGTTCCACTCCGCGTCGGCCTCGTCGCGGTACAGGCCGGCGTCGGCGTCCCAGAAACGTTGTTCCAGCAGCTGCCAGGTCTCGTCCATCCAGGCGGCGGCCTCGGCGACGCCGGCCTGGCGCGCGCTGGCGTAGGCCAGCAGCACGAAGGCGACGCCGTAGGCGTTGTTGGTGCGGTCTTCCGGTACGCCGTCGCGGATCGTCCAGGCATAGCCGCCGGTCTGCGCGTCGCGGTGCACCTCGCGCAGGTAGCGCAGGCCGTGCCGCACGGCGTCGCGATACCCGGCGGCGAGCTTGGCGTCGTCGCCGAACGCGATCGCCGCCATCGCGTAGTTGAAGACGAAGCGCGTGCTGCTCACCAAGTGGCGGTGGCTGCGGTCGTAGATCGTGCCGTCGTCCTTGAAGTAGTGGAAGAAGCCGCCGGCCGGGTCGATCGCGTGCGGGTGGTAGAACGCCATGGTGTCGGCGATGTGCCGGCGCAGGAAGGCGGGCGAACGGAAATCCGGCAGCGGCGTGGCGGGCAGTACATGACTCATGCATGCGTTTCCATGAAGGCGAGGACTTCGTCGGTGGTCGGCAGCGAGGCGAACGAGCCTTGCCGCGTCACCGCAATCGCGGCGGCGGCAGCGGCATGGCGCAGCGTGGCGTGCAGGCGCGGCAGCGTGGCGACCAGCGTGTCGAGGTCGCCCGCGCCGATCCGTTGTTCGGCCAGTTGCTGCAGCAGGCCGCCGACGAACGCATCGCCCGCGGCGGTGGTGTCCACCGCCGGCACGCGGTAAGCGGGGAGTTCGCCCTCGGCGTCGGGGTGGAACCAGCGCAGCGGGTTCGGGCCGTCGGTGACCACCAGCAGGCGCGCGTTGCCCTGCCACAGGCGTTCCAGCACCCGGTCCTCGCCGTCCACGGCCAGCCAGGCGAATTCCTCCGCGCTGAGTTTCACCAGGTCGGCCAGCGCCAGCGCGGGCCACACCTGCGCGCGCGCATCGGCGTCGCGCGGCCACAGCGCGGGGCGCAGGTTGAGGTCGAAGCTCACCAGCGCGCCGGCGGCGCGGGCGCGGCGCATGCCTTCGCGGGTGGTTTCGGCAGCCAGGGGTTCGGTCATGCTGTTGGAGCAGACGTGGAACAC
>JAGWMU010000176.1 GCA_028873095.1 Pseudomonadota bacterium
CGTCGGAGAGTTTTTCCTGCTCCAGCCCGGTCAGGCGGTGCAGGCGCATCGCCAGGATCTCCAGCGCCTGCGCTTCGGACAGCTGGTAACCGTCGTCCTTCAGGCCATCGCGCGGGTCCATGTCCTCCGGTCGCGACGCCTGGGCCCCGGTGGCCGACAGCAGCGCACGCACCAGGCCGGCTTCCCAGCGCCGCGACATCATCCGTTCGCGCGCCTCGGCCGGCGACGACGACGTCTTGATCAGCTCGATCATCTCGTCGATGTTGGCCAGCGCGACGGTGAGGCCTTCGAGGATGTGCGCCCGGGCGCGGGCCTTGCGCAGCTCGAAGATCGTGCGGCGGGTGACCACCTCGCGGCGGTGGCGGATGAACGCCTCCAGGATCTCCTTGAGGTTCAGCAGCCGCGGCTGGCCGTCCAGCAGCGCCACCATGTTGATGCCGAACGTCACCTGCAGCTGGGTCTGCTGGAACAGGTTGTTCAGCACCACGTCGCCCATCGCGTCCTTGCGGATCTCGATGACGATGCGCATGCCGTCCTTGTCGGATTCGTCGCGCAGCTCGCTGATGCCTTCGAGCTTCTTTTCCTTGACCAGCTCGGCGATCTTCTCGATCAGCCGCGCCTTGTTCACCTGGTAGGGCAGCTCGTGGACGATGATCGTCTCGCGGCCGTTCGCCTCGGTTTCCACCTCGGCCTTCGCGCGCACCAGGATGCGGCCGCGGCCGGTGCGATACGCCTCGATGATGCCGGATGAGCCGTTGATGATGCCGCAGGTGGGAAAGTCCGGCCCCGGGACGTAGTGCATCAGGTCGTCGACATCGAGCGTCGGCTCGTCGATCAGCGCGATCGTCGCCGCGATCACCTCGTTGAGGTTGTGCGGCGGGATATTGGTGGCCATGCCCACCGCGATGCCCGCCGACCCGTTGACCAGCAGGTTCGGCACCCGTGCCGGCAGCACCAGCGGCTCGTGTTCGCTCTCGTCGTAGTTCGGGCCGAAATCGACGGTCTCCTTGTCGATGTCCGCCAGCAGCTCGTGGGTGAGCCGCGACATGCGCACCTCGGTGTAGCGCATCGCGGCGGCATTGTCCCCGTCGACCGAACCGAAGTTGCCCTGGCCGTCGACCAGCATGTAGCGCAGCGAGAACGGCTGCGCCATGCGCACGATCGCGTCGTACACCGACTGGTCGCCGTGCGGATGGTATTTACCGATCACGTCGCCGACCACGCGGGCCGATTTCTTGTAGGGCTTGTTCCAGGCGTTGCCCAGCTCGTTCATCGCGAACAGCACGCGACGATGCACCGGCTTCAGGCCGTCACGAACATCCGGAAGCGCGCGGCCCACGATCACGCTCATGGCGTAATCGAGATAGCTCTGGCGCATCTCGTCTTCGATGTTGACGCGGATGATTTCTTTGGCGAATTCTGCCATCAAGCGGCTTCCCTGGAAACGAAAAAAGGACGCTGGTGCGCATGCCTCAAGCGCATGCGTAAGCGACCCGAAAACAACGGTCGGAGTGTACCACGAACCGCACCAAAAACACAGGATTTAATTCTTTTCGATCAATAACTTACGTTGGCGTTGCAGGGCCCTTGAAAAGGATCCCGCGGGCGGTCGCGAAATTCACCAGCGCAGCCACCGCCGAGCCCGCTGCCGCTGCCGCGGCCGGCCACCGGTGCAATGCCGCGAAGTTCAGCAGCAACAGCGCGTACACGCCGTAATTGATCAGGGCGCCGAAGCTCATCAGACCCAGCCAGTGCAGCCACTCGGCGTGCGCAGCGCGGTCGCTGCGGCGTGCCGCAAAGGTGTAGCGGCGATTCCACCACCAGGTCACCGTGGCCGCCAGCAGAAACGACAGCACGCGGGCCAGATACGGATTCCAGCCGGCCGCGCCCACCAGCATCTGCACGACGCCGGCGTCGACCAGCAGCCCGAGTACGCCGCCCACCGCGAACAAGGCGATCTCGCGCGAAAACTTCACGACCCGAACATCGCCTGCATCGCGATGCAGCCCGGCCGCTCGATCACGCCGCGCTCGGTCACGATCGCCGTGATCAGTTCCGCGGGCGTCACGTCGAACACCGGGTTCCATGCATGCGCCCCCTCGACCACGGTTCGCCGCCCGGCGGCATGCAGCAATTCGCCGGGGTCGCGCAGCTCGATCTCGATTTCCTCGCCGGTGCCGGTGGCCATGTCGATCGTTGACGACGGCGCGACCACCATGAACCTGACGCCGTGATGCTTCGCCGCGATCGCCAGCTGGTAGGTGCCGATCTTGTTCGCCACGTCGCCGTTGGCCGCGATACGGTCGGCACCGACGATCACCCACTGCACGGCGCCGGATTTCATCAGGTGCGCCGCGGCGGAATCGGCGATCAGCTGGGCCGGGATGCGGTCGCGCACCAGTTCCCACATGGTCAGTCGCGCGCCTTGCTGCCACGGCCGGGTTTCACCGGCATACACGCGCTCGATCCGTCCTGCGGCGACGCCGGCGCGAATCACCCCCAGCGCGGTGCCGTAACCGGCGGTGGCCAGCGAACCGGTATTGCAGTGGGTCAGCACGCCGGCATGCGCCGCGATCAGCGCAGCGCCCAGTTCGCCCATCTTGCGGTTGGCGGCCAGGTCCTCGTCCTGGATCGCTTGCGCCTCGGTCGCCAGCGCGCCGGCATCGGCGCCTGCCGCGATGCGCCTTTTCATGCGATCCAGCGCCCACATCAGGTTCACCGCGGTGGGGCGCGCGGCACGCAGCATCGCCAGCGCGGCGTCCATCGGCGCGTTCTGCCTGGCCGCCATCGCCACCCCCCACGCGGCAGCGATGCCGATCGCCGGTGCGCCGCGCACGGCCAGGTCGCGGATCGCCTGGGTGACCTCGCCGGCATCGCGGCAATCGAGCCAGCATTCCTCCTGCGGCAGGCGGCGCTGGTCGAGCAGCCGCAGATGATCGCCGCGCCATTGCACGGCGCGGATGGAATCGTGGGAGTGCATGCTGGTCTCGGTCATCCGCGCATTTTAGCGAAGAGAGGCGAGGAGAAGATGGTGAGCGAGTGCAGAGCAGCGAGTAGTGAGCAGTTGCTGCTCTCTCTCATTTCCCACTTCTCTGCACTCACTCTCGCTCTTCGCCCTACGCCCTGGCGCGCAACCACTGGTGGATCGCCGGCGGCACTTCGCGCTGCGCGCGGCCGGACACGTAGATGCCGATATGGCCGCCCTTGAACGCCAGCTGGGTGTAGTCGTCGGTGCCGACGTGTTCGCCCAGCGCACGCGACGCATCGGGCGGCACCAGATGGTCCTGCTCGGCGAAGATGTTCAGCACCGGCTGGGTCACCCGGCCCAGGTCCACCAGCCTGCCGCCGATCGTGAGCGTGCCCTTGACCAGCTTGTTGCCCTGGTAGAAATCCTTGATGAACTGGCGGAACGCCTCGCCGGCCTGATCCGGCGAGTCGAAGATCCAGCGTTCCATCCGCAGGAAGTCCTCCAGTTCGGCCGGACTGTCGAGAATGTCGACCATGCCGATGTATTTCTGCTGGTTCAGCCGGACGGGCTTCAGGGTGAGGTAGACGTAGTTCATCAGCCCGGCGGGGACATTGCCCATGGCGTCGACGAACAGATCCACGTCCATGTTGCGGCACCAGTGCGACAGCATGTTGCCGGGCGTATGGAAGTCCACCGGCGTGACCATGGTGATCAGGTTCGCGACCTTGTCCGGGTGCAATGCCGTGTAGCACAGCGAGAACGCGCCGCCCTGGCAGATGCCCAGCAGATTGATCGCCTCCAGCCCGTGCCGCCGGCGCACCACGTCGACGCAGCGATCGAGGTAGCCGTTGATGTAATCGTCCAGCGTCAGCCAGCGGTCGGCGAAGTCCGGATAGCCCCAGTCGATCAGGTAGACGTCCTCGCCCTGCGCCAGCAGGTTGCGCACCATCGAGCGATCCGGCTGCAGGTCGGTCATCCAGACCGTGTTGACCAGCGCGTAGACGATCAGCAGCGGCGTCTTCGAGGGCGTCTTGTCGTGGCCGGTGAAGTGCCACACTTTCAGCTTGTCCTCGCTGTAGACGAGTTCGCGCGGCGTATTGGCGTATTCGGGCTCGCGCATGTTGCGCAGATGGCCGATGCCGGCGGCGAGCTTGCGCTGGAAGGCGGCGATGTCGAGCAGCGCCTTGGTGGGCTCGATGCGCAATGGCGTGTACATGACCTGGATCTCCTTATTTGCGCTTGCGCGAGCTGGCCCGGCTCAGCGGCTTGCCGCGGGACGGGGATGGCGCGGCGGCCTTGCGTGCCGCCGGTTTGCGGGCCGCCTTGGCGACGGCCTTGGCGGCAGGTTTTCCTGCCGGCGAAGCCGCCGCCCTTGCCGCGGGTTTGGCGGCTGCGGGTCTGGCCGCGGTCCGCTTTGCTGCCGCGGCCGCCGGTTCCTTGCCGACGGCCAGCCGCTGCCTGAGCTCGGCCAGCTCCTGGCGCAACGTGGCGAGTTCGCCGGCGAGGTCTTGCGGCGCGGGCGCCTGGCCAGCGCGCAGTTCGCGGCGCAGCGACTGCAGCCGCTCGCCCAGGCTCGACACTTCGGCCCGCGTCGGCACGCCCAGCTGCCGGCAGATCTGCTCGGCCTGCTCTTGCTGCCGCTGCCGCACGCGCATCTGGCTGTTGACCATTTCGCCATAGACCTCGCGGAATTCGTCCGACAGCGCGATCTCGGCGTAGGCCTCCTCGGCTGCATCCACCCACAGGTCGTACAGCGCCTTGAGCGAATCGATCTGGCGCCCCGGTTCCGCGTGCAGCGCCAGCTTGTCCTGCAGCCGCTCCATGCCCTGCGCATTGGCACGCTGGATCAGCGCCTGGTAGCGCGCCGTGGCCTGCAGCGATTCCAGCACGGCCGCCGCCATGGCCTGCTGCTGCATCTGCTGCTCGCGGTTCAGCCCGAATGCCGGCATGGCCCCGTTGACTCCCGGCAGCTCGCCGAAGCTGCCGTGCTGCGCGCCCTGCAGCCAGGACTGCCATTGCCGGATGAATCCCTCGGCACCCGCGCTGTCGATGCCGCCAAACGCCTGGGCGAACGGCTGGCTGGCACCGCCGAAGCATTGCTGCAGCTGCTGGCGCCAATCGCCGGCCGGCTCCTGGCCACCGGCCGCGGCGACGCCCTGCATCCAGTCGAAATAGCCCTTCAGGCCCGCCAGCGTGCGCTCCAGCGTGTCGTTGCCGCCGATCGGTGCCGCCTGCGGCGTGAAAAATGGACTCGCGCCGCCCGGCTGCTGCTGTTGCAGCTGGCGTGTCCAGGCTTCCCACGACTGCTGCGCCAGAGCCTGATAATCCTTGATGAAATCATTTGCCGGGTTGGCCATCGCTGCATCCTCGTCCAAGGCTCCTGGTGTGGTGTTGCACGCTAGCATCCTAACAAAACCCTGTTGCACAAAAGCATCGACCCGAAAGCCGACCGCCCCGAAAGACATCGTGCGCAGCACGCTCCCAGACGATGCCCTTCCCGCACAAGCAAAAAGGCCCGGCATCGAAATGCCGGGCCTCTCGCTTACGCATCGCGATGCGAACTCAGGCGCTGGCGCGCTCGTCCTCGGTCACTGCCTTCATCGACAGGCGGATGCGGCCCTGCTTGTCCACTTCGAGCACCTTGACCTTGACGATGTCGCCTTCCTTGAGCTTGTCGGACACCTTTTCCACGCGCTCGTCGGAGATCTGCGACACGTGCACCAGGCCGTCCTTGCCCGGCATGATCGTCACGAACGCGCCGAAATCCATCAGCTTGGCGACCTTGCCCTCGTAGATGCGGCCCGGCTCGACGTCGGAGACGATCTGCTCGATGCGCTTCTTCGCCGCCTCGCCCGCCTCGCGGTTGACCGAACCGACGATGATCGTGCCGTCGTCGCTGATGTC
>JAGWMU010000177.1 GCA_028873095.1 Pseudomonadota bacterium
CCGCGATCTCGATCGGCAGGCCGTGACAGTCCCAGCCCGGCACATACGGCGCGCGATGACCGGCCAGCAGCTTCGACTTGACCGTGATGTCCTTGAGAATCTTGTTGACCGCGTGGCCGATATGGATCGCCCCGTTCGCGTACGGCGGGCCGTCGTGCAGCACGAACACCTTGCCGCGGCCGGCCGTGTGCCGCTGGATCTGCGCATAGCGGTCGACCCGCTCCCACTCGGCCAGCCAGTCCGGCTCGCGCCGGGGCAGGTCGCCGCGCATCGGGAAATCCGTCTGCGGCAGGTTGATCGTGCTCTTGTAGTCGTGGGTCATCGGCTGTTTGCCATCATTGATCTGTTGTCGCCCGCCACCGGCAGGCAAAGAATTTAAAGTTAGTGGATTTCGACCCGAACCGGAATGCCGGCCGACGGCTCACGCCTCCAGCAGGCGCGGATTCATGCCCAGCAGTTCGCGCGCCATGCGGGCATCGAGCGCCATCTGCGCCTTCAGCGGCTCCAGTCCGTCGAACTTCCGCTCGTCGCGCAGCTTCGCGACGAACTCCACCGCCATGCGCTGGCCGTACAGGTCGCCGTCGAAGTCGAACAGGTGCACTTCCAGCAAGGGCTGGCTGACCTGGTTCACGGTCGGCCGCACGCCCAGGCTGGCCACCCCCGGCCAGCTGCACGCGCATTCGCCCAGGCCCACGCGCACCGCAAAGATGCCGTGGATCGGACTGACCCGCCGCAGATGGATGTTGGCGGTGGGATAGCCCAGGCTATGGCCGAGCCGGTTGCCGTGCTCCACCTTGCCGTCGATCACGAACGGCCGCCCCAGCAGCGGTTCGGCGCCCGCAAACTCGCCGGCGGCCAGCAGCAGGCGCACCCGGCTGGCCGAGACGCGGGCGCCGTCGATCTGCACCGCCGGCATCGCGCAGGCGGCAAAGCCGAGCGACGCGCCCATCCGCGCCAGCAGGTCCATGTCGCCGCCGCGCCTGTGGCCGAAACGGAAATCGCCGCCCACCCATACTTCCCGTGCGGCCAGCCGGTCGACCAGCACGCGCCGCACGAAATCCTCGGCCGACATCGCCGTCAGCGCCGCGTTGAAGCGCAGCAGCAACGTGTGCGCCATGCCGGCAGCGGCAAAACCGCTGAGCTTTTCGCGCACGCTGGACAATCGCGGCAACGGCTCGGCGGCAAAGAACGCGCGCGGCAACGGCTCGAAGCTCACCACGACCGGGCTGCAGCCGAGCGCCTGCGCCCGCTCGCGCACCTGGGCCAGCAGCGCCTGGTGCCCGCGATGCAGGCCATCGAATGCGCCGACCGCGATCACGCTGCCGCCCGGCGCCAGGCACGGACCCGCGACATCCCTGGAAAGTCTCATCATGACGCCAGTATAGCGGGCGCACGCGCTTCGTCAGGAGCGCCCGCCCGGCCGTCCGGTCGCCTTACATGCCACGCAAATCGCGCAGCCGGAAACCGCCGGCGAGCAGCGCGCCCACATAGGTCGCCGCCCCGGCCAGCACCAGCACCGCCAGATGCCAGATCCGGGTGAGCACCGGCAGCCCGCCCCATTCCGGCCACCACCAGCGGCCCAGCAGCAGCACCGCCACCATCGCGGCGCAGGCCATCGCCAGGCGCAGCCAGTGACGCGCCCAGCCGGGCTCGCGCCGGTACACGCCCGCACGTTTCAGCCAGTGCCACAGCAGGACGAAATTGAGATAGCTCGACAGGCTGCTGGCGATGGCCAGCGCCACATGCAGGCCCGGCACCTGGGCGATGGCCTCCAGCCAGCCCACCTGCTTCAGCGCCGGCGGCGCCCACAGTTCGAACAGCAGCACGATGAAAATGCCGTTGCACAGCATGTTGGCGATCAACGCGACCACCCCCGCCTTGACCGGTGTGCGCGTGTCCTGGCGGGCGTAGAACGCCGGCAGCAGCACCTTCACCAGCGCATAGGCGGGCAGGCCGGCGCTGAGCGCGCGCGTCGACCATACCGTCATCCGCGCATCGAAGGCGGTGTAGTGACCGTTCTGGAACAGGGTGACCACCAGCGGCCCGGCCAGCAAGACCAGGGCCAGCATCGCCGGCAGCGAAATCAGCAGCGTGAGGCGCAAACCCCAGTCCAGCGACCTGGAGAATCCGGCCCGATCGGTGCCGACGTGATGGCGCGACAGCGCCGGCAGGATCACCGTGCCCAGCGCCACGCCGAACACCCCCAGCGGCAGCTCGAGAAAGCGGGTCGACTGCCACAGCCAGGTCTGCGAGCCGGTGATCAGCAGCGAGATCACCGCGGTATCCAGCAACAGGTTGAGCTGCGCCACGGATGAGCCGAACAGGGTGGGCACCATCAGCCGCATGATCCGGCGCACCGGCGGATGGTTCCAGCCCCAGCGCGGCAGGCCGAGCAGGTCGATGCCGCGCAGCGCCGGCAGCAGGAACAGCAGTTGCAGGACCCCGGCCAGCAGCACCGCCCAGCCCATCGCCATGATCGGCGTACCCAGATGGGGAGCCACCCACACGGCGCCGACGATCATGCACAGGTTGAGGATCACCGGCGCCAGCGCCGGCAGCGCGAAACGGTGGAAGCTGTTCAACGCGCCGCCCGCCAGGGCGGTCAGCGACACAAACAGGATGAACGGGAACGTCAGCCGCACCAGATTCGTGGTCAGGTCGAACTTGTGCGGCTGGTCCAGCGCCCCCGGCGCAAAGATGCCTGCCACCTGCGGCGCGAAGATCAATCCCAGTGCGGTGACCACCAGCAGCACGCCGCCGAGCGTTCCGGACACGCGCGACATCAGCCGCTTCAGGTCCTCGTGCGAGCCGGTTTCCTTGACCTCGGTGAACACCGGCACGAACGCCGTCGAAAACGACCCCTCGGCAAACAGCCGGCGCATGAAATTGGGGATGCGGAACGCGATGACGAAGGCGTCGGTCGCGGCGCTGGCGCCGAACACATGGCTCATCGAGATGTCACGCAGCAACCCGAGCACCCGTGAAACCATCGTCATGCCGCTGAACGAGAGCAGCCCGCGGAACATGCTGGGGGACTTCATGCGTTGTCGTTACCTTCAGTGCGACGGGATGATTTCACGCCTCCGCATCGTCCGGCCGGGCGCAAGCGCATAGTCTGACAGTCGTCGCAGGCAAGTTGACAGCGGGAACATGGCAGAATGCGGGCACGGCCGCCGACCGGCCGCCAGCACCGATTGACGCAATGGCGAATCGCCCGCATAATTGGCGTCTTTTTCCACACCTGCATCCCGGAGTTCTACCTTGGCCAACATCAAGTCCGCGAAGAAGCGCGCGCGCCAGTCCGAGCAGCGCCGCCTGCGCAACATCAGCGCGCGCTCCATGGTCCGCACCGCGCTCAAGAAGGTCGTCAAGGCGATCGAGGCCAAGGACAAGGCCGGTGCCATCGCCGCTTTCACCGTGGCCCAGCCGGTGATGGATCGCTACGCCGCCCGCGGTCTGATCCACAAGAACAAGGCCGCTCGCCACAAGAGCCGCCTCAACGCGAAGATCCGCGAACTGGCCTGAGCCGTTTGCGTCATCGGATTGCCCGAAAGCCGGCGCAAGCCGGCTTTTTCGTGCGCCTGACGGCCACCCGCGCCACGCCGGCGCTGGGTGCCTGAGCCAGGCCTACCTGTCGCGCGGGCGAAACTCCAGCGGCACCGCATCCACCCGCGCCGACGCCGGCGGCTTCGGACCGCAGGCCCCGCAGGTGCTGCAGCCGTCGCTGCAATCGCCGGTCGCCTGCTTCGGCTGCAGCCGTCGGCCCAGCGCGCGCAGCCACGCGGTGCGGCCATGCCGGCCGAGGCGGATCGAGGCCGCGGCCAGCCAGCGGTTGCTCAGCTGGGGCGCCAGTTTGCGGAATACAGCCAGCACGCTGGCCAGCACCACCAGCCCGATCACCGCGTATTGCAGCAGCAGGCCGGCAGTCATGTCAGCAGCCGGGTGATCTGGTAGGTCAGCAACGACGCCGCGTAGGCCACCGCGAACATGTAGCTGAAGGAGATCGCCACGTTGCGCCAGGAATGGGTCTCGCGGCGGATCACCGCCAGCGTCGACATGCATTGCGGCGCAAACGCAAACCACACCAGCAGCGACAGCGCGCTGGCCAGCGAGAAGTTGGCCACCAGCGCGTGCGCCAGGCCGCCCGTGCCGGCATCGCCGCCCACCGCATAGACCGTCGCCAGCGCCGCCACCGCGGTCTCGCGCGCGGCGAAAGCGGGGATCAGCGACAGGCTGATCTGCCAGTTGAAACCCAGCGGCGCGAAGATGTACTGCAGGCCGTGACCGAGGTAACCGGCAAAGCTGTAATTGATCGCCGGTCCGACCGCGCCGGCCGGCGGCGACGGGAACGTGGAGATGAACCACATCAGCACGGTCAGCGCCAGGATCACCCCGGTCAGCCGCTTCAGGAAGATCGCCCCGCGCTCCCACAACCCGATCGCGATGTCGCGCAGCTTCGGCATGCGGTACGACGGCAGTTCCATCAGCAACGCGTGCTCGCTCTTGTCGCGGTGGATGCGCTTGATCACCCAGCCCACCGCCATCGCGCCGAGGATGCCCGCCAGGTACAGCGCGAACAGCACCAGCCCCTGCAGATTGAAGATGCCCAGCACGTGATGCATCGGTATGAATGCGCCAATTAGCAGCGCGTACACCGGCAGTCGCGCCGAACAGGTCATCAGCGGCGCCACCAGGATGGTGGCCAGGCGGTCGCGCGGGTCGGTGATCGACCGCGTGCCCATGATGCCGGGGATGGCGCAGGCGAAGCTGGAGAGCAACGGGATGAACGAACGCCCGGTCAGCCCCACCGACACCATCAGCCGATCCAGCAGGAAGGCCGCGCGCGGCAGGTAGCCGGATTCCTCCAGCGTCAGGATGAAGAGGAACAGCACCAGGATCTCGGGCAGGAAGCCGAGTACGGTGCCCAGACCGGTGAAGATGCCGTCGGTCAGCAGGCCGCGCAACGGCCCTGGCGGCAACCCCGCGGCGAGGTGCGCGCCCATCCAGCCGAAGCCGTCGCCGATCAGGTCGGTCATCGGCTTGCCCAGCGAATACACCGCCTGGAACACCAGGAACATCACCAGCGCGAGGATGGCCAGGCCGAACACCGGATGCAGCGCCCAGCGATCGAGCGCATCGTCCAGCTCGGCGGTGCGCCGTGGCATGCGCACGGTGGCGGCGAGCAGTTCACGCACCTGGGCATGCAGGTCGGCACGGCTGGCCGCATCGTCCGCCTGCACGGGGGCGGCCGCGGGCAGCGCACCGTCCACCCGCTCCACCAGCGCCTGGGCGCCACCGCGCTTCACCGCGACGGTTTCGACCACCGGCAGACCAAGGCGGCGCGACAGTTCGGGCACGTCGATGTCGATGCCGCGGCGGCGCGCCGTATCCATCATGTTCAGCGCCAGCACCACCGGACGACCCAGCCGCCGCACCTCGAGCACGAAGCGCAGGTGCAGGCGCAGGTTGGTGGCATCGGCGACGCACACGATGAGGTCGGGCGCCGCCTCGCCGGGGTAGTTGCCCAGCAGCACGTCGCGGGTGATCTGCTCGTCGGGGCTCACCGCATCGAAGCTGTACGCGCCCGGCAGGTCGAGTATCTGCAACAACCGTCCGGACGGCGCCACGAAGCGCCCTTCCTTGCGCTCGATGGTGACGCCAGCGTAGTTCGCGACCTTCTGCCGGCCGCCGGTGAGCAGGTTGAACAGCGCGGTCTTGCCGCAGTTCGGGTTGCCGACCAGGGCGATGCGCAGCGCGTCGGCGCTCATGCCGCCACCTCGGCCCGCACGCTGACCCGGGCCGCCTCGGCGCGCCGCAGGGCGAAGCGCGTGAAGCCGATCTGCACCAGCAGCGGA
>JAGWMU010000178.1 GCA_028873095.1 Pseudomonadota bacterium
TTCTTTGTTCGGACATCGCGAAAAAGCATTCGCGCACAGGGTGCGCTCCTACGGTTTGGTGTCGCTGGCGCTGCGCCACAGGTGCATCACCGCGTACGCGCGCCAGGGCCGCCACGCTTCGGCCAGCGTGGCGAGCGCCTTCGTGCCCAGCTCGGCGCCGCCGCCTGCCGCGGCGCGGCGCAGGATCAGGTCGGCGGCGGGGAACGCATCCGGATGGTCCAGCGCGCGCATCGCGATGTAGTGCGCGGTCCAGGCGCCGATGCCGGGCAGCGCCACCCAGCGGGCGACGAACGCGTCCAGCGGCTGCTCCGCGCGAAAATCGATGCGGCCGTCCAGCAGCGCCTGTGCGATGCCGCGGATCGTGGCGGCGCGCGCGGTGGTCACGCCGATCTCGCGCAGGTCCGCGTCGGCCAGTTGTGCGGGCGTGGGGAACAGCCGCTCCAGCCCCGGCGCCGGCGGCACCGCCAGCGGCTCGCCGAACCGTTGCACGATGCGCGTGGCCAGCGTGCGCGCGGCGGCCACGCTTACCTGCTGGCCGAGCACCGCGCGTACCGCGATCTCGAAGCCGTCCCAGCCGCCGGGCAGGCGCAGGCCGGGGCGTTTGCGCAACAGCGGTTTCAGCACGCCGGCGCCGCCCAGCGTGGCGGCGATCGCGCGCGGGTCCGCATCCAGGTCGAACATCCGTCGCAGCCGGCTCACCACAGGCAACATCTGCGCGGGCAGCGCACCGTGCAGTTCCAGCTTCAACGCGTGCCCGTCGCCATGTTTCGTTCCGGCGGGCCATGCGCTCAGCCGCAGCCAGGCCGGTGCGGCGGCCGTGCCGAATACCCGCAGGTAGGCATGCGCGTCCACCCGTTCCACCCCCGGCAGCGCGCGGGTGCGCAGGAACGCCAGCAGCGCGTCGAAATCGTATGGCGGCCGGTAGCCGAGCCGCAGCACCAGCGCATCGCCATCGGTCGCGCGCGGCGGTTGCCGGCGCAGCTCGCGCGGCGGCATGCGGTTCGCCAGCGCGAACGCGGCGTTGAAGCGGCGCAGGCTGCCGAAGCCGGACGCCAGCGCCACTTCGGTCACCGGCAGCGCGGTCTCGGTCAGCAGCTGTTTCGCGAACAGCAGGCGGCGCGTGGTGTGCACGTCGATCGGCGGCGCGCCCAGGTGGGCGACGAACAGCCGGCGCAGTTGCCGCGCGCCCACGCCCACGCGCGCGGCCAGTTCGTCCATCGGATGTTCCATCAGCACGCCGCTGTCGATCAGCTTCAGCGCGCGCGCCACCGCATGTTCGCCGCGTTTCCACGACGCATTGCCGGGCGCCAGCTCCGGCCGGCAGCGCAGGCAGGGCCGGAAGCCGGCCGCCGCGGCGGCCGCGGCGCTCGCGTAATAGCGCACGTTGCCCGGTTTCGGCGCCGGCGCCGGGCACACCGGCCGGCAATAGACGCGCGTGCTGGTGACCGCGGTGAAGAACAGTCCGTCGAAGCGCGCATCGCGGCTCAGCCGTGCCTGTTCGCAGACGCGATGGTCGGGCAGGGTGCTGGCAAAGGTGTCGGTCATGCGCGCAGGCTAGCACCGGCGCGCGGCGCGGACTCGCCGTTTTCGGACATTGATGCGAACCGGTGTTCAGGCGTCGCCGGGCTTCGGGCAGCGGGTTTGCCGGCCGGCCTGGAAAGTCGCGACATCGGCCGCGCTTGCCGGCCGGCCCGCGTCGCCGCTGTCGAACACGACATGCCACACGCCATTGCTGCCGCGATGCCACACCGTGCCGAATGTGCCGATCGTGTAGCGGGGGCCGGCTCCGGGCGCCAGTCGCTGCAGCAGATACGGTCCGCTGGAAAACGCCAGATCCGACTTGCCGGAAACCGCGACGTGGCGCGGATACCAATCCAGGCGCAGCGCCTTGCCCGCGATGATCGGCGCCCATTGGCGCAGGATCGTCCTGCGTCCGCGCGTGGGCCTTCCGCTGTTCGCGTCGAACACGGCGGCCGGCGCGACATGCGCGGCGAATGCCGACGCGTCATGGCGCTGCACGCTCTGCGCAAACGACAGTTCGTGCCGCCAGACCTCGCACGCGGCGTTGTCCCGGCCCGGGTGTGGGGCACCGGCGCTCGCGCTCGCGGTCGTGCAGAGCAGCAGCAGGGCAAACCATGTATTGCGTGTCATCGATCGACTCCATGCCTTGGCAAGTTGCGGCCAGCATCTGCCCGGCCGCACGCCGCCGGCCAGTGCTGCAGGGGATATTGACGCGCGGAACTTGCCGTGCCATCGGAGCCGCCCACGTCGAACCCCGTTGCGACATGACCGCCGGGAATCCGGAGCCGGCGCGCATGGACAGGAATGCGCCGGGATCGGCGGACGCGCGGACGGCGCGCAAGTGCCCGCCCGCCCACCGGAGGCGGCGGGCGGGGCCGGGTTCATCGGTACCGGCGCTGCCGCGATGGGGCGATGCCGTGTGGCGGCGACCGGGTCGACGCCGCATAATCGGGCTTCATGCCTAGCCGTATCGACAGGATTTCGCCATGAACGCCCCCACCCGCATCGACACCACCCGCATCGTCCGCGCGCCGCGCGGCAGCACGCTCAGCTGCAAGAGCTGGCTCACCGAGGCGCCATTCCGCATGATCCAGAACAACCTCGACCCCGAGGTGGCGGAGAACCCGGCGGAGCTGGTGGTGTACGGCGGCATCGGCCGCGCCGCGCGCAACTGGGAGTGCTTCGACGCGATCCTGAAGTCGCTGCGCGAACTGGAGGACGACCAGACCCTGCTGGTGCAGTCCGGCAAGCCGGTGGGCGTGTTCCCCACGCACAAGGACGCACCGCGCGTGCTCATCGCCAACTCCAACCTGGTGCCGCACTGGGCCACCTGGGAGCACTTCAACGAGCTCGATAAGAAGGGTTTGATGATGTACGGCCAGATGACGGCCGGCTCGTGGATCTACATCGGCTCGCAGGGCATCGTGCAGGGCACCTACGAAACGTTCGTCGAGATGGGCCGCCAGCATTACAGCGGCAGCTTGAAAGGGCGCTGGATCCTCACTGCCGGCCTCGGCGGCATGGGTGGCGCGCAGCCGCTCGCGGCCACGCTGGCCGGCGCCTGCTCGCTCAACATCGAATGCCAGCAGAAGAGCATCGACTTCCGCCTGAAGACCCGCTACGTCGACGAGCAGGCCAGCGACCTCGACGACGCGCTGGCGCGCATCGCCAAGTACACCGCCGCGGGCGTAGCGAAATCCATCGCATTGCTCGGCAACGCCGCCGACGTGCTGCCCGAACTCGTGCGCCGCGGCGTGAAGCCCGACGCCGTCACCGACCAGACCAGCGCGCACGACCCGGTCAACGGCTACCTGCCGCAGGGCTGGACGGTGGAGCAGTGGTTCGAGCGCCGCAAGAGCGACTCGGTCGGCACCGCCAAGGCCGCGAAGCACTCCATGAAGACCCACGTCGAGGCGATGCTCGCGTTCCACGCGCAAGGCATCCCCACCTTCGACTACGGCAACAACATCCGCCAGATGGCGAAGGACGAAGGCTGCGCGAACGCGTTCGCCTTCCCCGGCTTCGTGCCTGCCTACGTGCGCCCGCTGTTCTGCCGCGGCGTGGGCCCGTTCCGCTGGGTGGCGCTGTCCGGCGATCCGGAAGACATCTACAAGACCGACGCCAAGGTCAAGGAACTCATTCCCGACGACGCCCACCTGCACAACTGGCTGGACATGGCGAAAGAGCGCATCAGCTTCCAGGGCCTGCCGGCGCGTATCTGCTGGGTCGGCCTGGGCCTGCGCGACAAGCTCGGCCTCGCGTTCAACGAGATGGTGCGCAACGGCGAGCTGAAGGCGCCGGTGGTGATCGGGCGCGATCATCTGGATTCGGGCTCGGTGGCGTCACCGAACCGCGAGACCGAAGCGATGAAGGATGGGAGCGACGCGGTGTCCGACTGGCCGCTGCTCAACGCGATGCTGAATGTGGCCGGTGGTGCGACCTGGGTGTCGCTGCATCATGGCGGCGGGGTGGGGATGGGCTACTCGCAGCATTCGGGTGTGGTGATCGTGTGCGATGGCAGCGCCGAGGCGGACAAGCGGATCGCGCGGGTGTTGTGGAACGATCCGGGCACGGGCGTGATGCGGCATGCGGATGCGGGGTATGAGATTGCGGTGGAGTGCGCGAAGGAGCAGGGGTTGAAGTTGCCGATGGTGTGAGCGGTCATCTTGCCAGCCATACGGCAATGCCGTATGGTCAGCGAAAGCAGAAGGGAATCTGCCATGCACGAATTCATCGAGTCATCCGTGTTCGCAAAGTACGTGTACGACTACCTCACGGAGGAGGAGTACGCCGCCGTGCAGTGGTACTTGTCACAGCATGTCGACGCGGGTGATCTGATTCCTGGCTCCGACGGCTGTCGCAAGATGCGCTGGGGTGCGGCAGACAAGGGCAAGCGTGGCGGCGTGCGCGTGATCTATTACGAAGTCACCCAGGCAGGGCAGATCTGGCTGCTGGCCATCTATGCCAAGACCCGGCAGGAAAACCTTCCGGCACACGTCATACGGCAGATCAAGGACCATATGGTGAAGTCATGAAGAAGTTGAGCAAAGAGATCCTCGCTCGCGATGCGAAACGCGACATCGGCGCTGAAGTGCTCGAGGCGATCCGCGAGATCAAGGCCGGTGGCGGGCGCAAGTTCACCGTGCAGGTGAGTCAGGCTACCGAAGCCCGGATCAAGCTGGGTCAGTCACAGGCGGATTTCGCCGCGATGCTTGGTGTGTCCGTGCGCACGCTGCAGGACTGGGAGCAGGGGCGGCGCGAGCCGAGCGGAGCGGCCAAGGCGTTGCTGAAGGTTGCGGTGGCGGCGCCGAAGACGGTGCGGAAGGTGCTGGTGGCGGCCTGATAAGGGTTCAAGGGAAAAGGAAAAAATGGTCAGAGACATTATCTTCTATATGATATGTCCTAAATGTCTCTGACCCCTTTGTCACCCCTTTGTCGCGTAACAGGGGGGCGTCATGACCACGAATCGCACGCAATCGCTGCAATTGCCCGCCAGTCCGCTTGTGCGGGCCATCGACCGCTGGATCTGGGTCTTCATGGCGGCCTTCTTCATCGCGATCACGCTGGCCGGATTCATTCCGGACGCGATCATGAAGGTCGAAATGGTGCGGGCCGGGGCAAGTCCGCCATTCCCGCTGGTCCTGCACGTGCATGCCGTCCTCATGGGGGCCTTTCTGCTGTTGCTGCTCGCACAGGCCTGGCTGATGGCAACCGGCCGGCGCGATCGGCACATGTTGCTGGGGCGCGCGGCCTTCCTGCTCGTGCCGGCCATCGTCGTCGTCGGCTTCATCCTCGTTCCGACGATTTACCAGCAGGTCTGGAACGGAGCCCAGTCGGCGCCGCCGCCGATCCGGGAAAACCTCCGGCAAACGCTCCATCTCCTCGACAATATCGCGTTGCTGCAGGCACGCGCTGGCATCCTCTTCCCCATCGGCATCGGGCTGGCTTTGCGCGCGCGGCGAACCGATCCCACTTTCCACAAGCGGATGATGTTCCTGGCGACGGCGGTGCCGTTGGGTGCGGCGATCGACCGGATGACCTGGCTGCCTTCCATCCATCCGGCCAGCCCGCTCTCGACCGATCTTTACATGCTGCTTGCCGTGTCGCCGATTTTCCTGTGGGACGTGATCAGGCGTCAGGCGGCATACCGGGTCTATCTGGTCTGGCTGGGCCTGTTCCTGCCCATCACCGTCGCCGTCTACCTGCTATGGGACACGCCGGCCTGGCACGCGCTCGTGCCGCGGATCCTGGGGCCGTGAGGAAAGGCGCAACAACGGACGGAGGCAATTAAAGGAGCATGGCTGCC
>JAGWMU010000179.1 GCA_028873095.1 Pseudomonadota bacterium
GTTCAGCAAGCGCATCCGCGACTCGATCAACGAAGTACAGGGGCAACTCGACCGCGGCGCGTGAGCCCCCAGGCTCTCTTGGAATGCGCTGCCGGCGCCACCATCGTTTCGCGACAGGAGCAAGCCATGACCGCCTTCGACCTCACCCCGCCCACCGACGCCCAGCGCCGGGAGATTACCGCCACCCTCGGCGCCGACGAGAAACGCGTGCTGCTGCAGCACGGCACCGAGGCGGCCTTCTGCGGGGTGTTCCTGGACAACAAGCAAGACGGCGTCTACACCTGCCGCTTCTGCGGCCTGCCGCTGTTCCGCTCCCGGGCGAAATTCGATTCCGGTACCGGCTGGCCCAGCTTCTTCGAGCCGTACGACCAGGCGCATATCCGGCTGATCCGCGACACCAGCCACGGCATGATCCGCACCGAGGAAGTCTGCGCCCGCTGCGGCAGCCACCTGGGCCACGTGTTCCCCGACGGCCCCAAGCCCACCGGCCAACGCCACTGCCTGAACTCGGTCTCGCTGGGCTTTGTCGAAAACGGCGAGGCGTTGCCGGATGTGCTGCACCGTGGCGCGCCGGAAGGTCGGCCGGATCGCGGCCACTGAGGCCCACGCCCTGGCGGGCATGCCGCCGCAGGAGCGCCCCCGGTGCGCGAATGCTCTTGTCGGGCGTCGGGAAAGAGCTTTCGCCCACAGGGTGGGCTCCTACAGCCACGCCCATCCCGATCCGGTGCGCGATGCGGGATCAGCGCCGGTAAGGCGCCAACAGGCCCGGATCGTCGAACAGTCCCGCCGGCAGCTGGTAGCACGGCTCGCGACCGGCCGCGATCAGTTCGCGGATGCGGGTGGAGGAAATTTCCATCGGGGTGACCGACAAATCGACCAGCTTGCCCGCCGGCAGCATGCGCAGTTCCGCGGGGCTATCCACCCGGCGACCGCCGATTTCGCCTTGCAACGCGTCCGGCAGCACGGCCTGTTCGCCGGGCCGGCTCAGCACGCCGATATGCGCCAGCGCGAACAGCTGGCGCCAGCCGTGCCAGCCGGGCAGACCGGCAAACGCATCGGCACCGAGCAGCAGCACCAGCGGGCGCTCGCCCTGCTCGGCACGCAGCTCGACCATCGTGTCGACGGTGTACGACGGCCCGCTGCGCGCCAGCTCGCGCGCATCCAGGATCAACCGCGACTGGCCGCGCAGGGCGGCCCGCAGCATCGCCACGCGCTGCTGCGCGTTGGCGATCGGCGGCGGGCGATGCGGCGGGATGCCGGAAGGCATCATCAGCACCTCGGCATCGAGCAGCTCGGAAGCTTCCCATGCCACGCACAGGTGGCCGAGATGGATCGGATCGAAGGTGCCGCCGAAGATGGCTAGAGGCCGCATGCGAGACCTCGTTGCTCCCGGCGGGAAGAAGCCTCGATGAAGCAAAACGCGCGCAGCGCCGCGTTTGCTTCCTCTCCCCCCTGGGGAGCGGAATGAGTCGAGGGGCGGGCGCTCGCGGGGAACTTGATCGAAGCATGGCTCGAAGCAACTTGTCCCCTCGCCCCAACCCTCTCCCCCCAAGGAAACAAGCGCAGGGGGAGAGGGAGGGACGGCACGGTCCGGCCTTTCTTCATGCCAGCGCCCTCGCCGCGCGGGGTTCGGCCAGGGCGGCGATCAGCCGCTCGGCCTCCTGCCAGGCGTTGCCGGCCTCGCGGCCCTTGGCCATGCGATCGATGCGCGAGGCGCGGGCCAGGCACTGCAGCCAGTGCTCGCGCGGCGCGCGACGCAGCGCCTGGCGGAACAGTTGCTCGCGCGCGGGCCACAGGTGTTCGGTGCGGACCTGCGCGGCGAGGTCGTGCGCATTGGCCAGGCGCAGCGCCAGTTGCAGCTGGTTGACCAGCCAGCCCATCAGCGCGATCAGTTCGTCGCCTTCGGCGCGCAGCCCGGCGAGAATGCGCAGCGCACGCGCGCCGTCGCCGGCGAACGCGGCGTCGGTGAGCTTGAAGGCGTCGTAGCGGGCGCTGTCGGCGACCAGGGTTTCCATCTCGGCGGCATCGATGCGGCCCTGCCCGTGCAGCACGGCGAGCTTGTCGATCTCCTGCGCGGCGGCGAGCAGGTTGCCTTCGACGCGCTCGGCCAGCAACGCGGCGGCATCGGGTGTGGCGGACAGGCCGCGCGAGGCGAGCCGCGCCCCGATCCAGGCGCCCCACTCGTTCGGCCGCGGCGGGTTGAACACCACCATGGTGCCGCTGGCGTCGAGCTTCCTGCTCCAGGCGCCGTCGTGCTTGCTGCTCCAATCCATCGCGGTGATCAGCAGCGTGACGTCCGGCGGCGGGTCGGCGCAGAACGCGTTGATCGCCTTGGCGCCGTCGACGCCGGGGCGGCCGCTGGGCAGTCGCAGGTCGATCAGCCGGCGGGTGGCGAACAGCGACATGCCGGCGGCGGCGCGGGCCAGGTCGTCCCAGTCGAAATGCTGGCCGACATCCAGCACTTCGCGCTCGCTGTAGCCGAGTTTCTTCGCCTGCGCGCGCAGCGCATCGGCCGCCTCCAGCACCAGCAGCTCCACGCCGGCGAGCAGGTACGCCGGCGCCAGGCGGTCCGCCGCCAGCGCCTTCTGCCACTGCGCGGCGCCGAGCGGCATCAGGGCGTGCTGGTTGCGGCCGCCGGTGCGGCCAGCTGGTGCCTGCCGGCCGCCTGCAGCCGGAACAGGATCGCCTGCACCATGTCGTCGTTCAGGCTGCGCTGGATCTCCTCGACCTGCGAGGCGTTGCCGACGGTGTTGGCGGCGTCGTAGCTGTATTCGCGCGACATGTTGATCCGCTGGTCGGGCAGCAGGACCTGGCCGGCGGCATCGGTCACGTTGAACCGCACCTGGTAGCGCACGGCGTATTCGGTGATGCGCACGTAGCCGCCCGCGCTCAACGTATCGGTGCTGAACGCCGCCACCGGCACGCGCAGCTCGGCCACACCGGGGCCGCTGTCGTCCTCGACGCTGGCGCCGGCCTCGCGCAGGGCGCGAGCCAGCATCCGCGGGAGGTCGCCGCCACCGTTGACGGTGATGTGCACATGCTGCATCGATGCCGGCAGCGCCGCGCTCCCGCGCAGATGGAACCCGCAGGCACCGAGCGCCAGCGCGGACAGCAGCAGCGAGGCATGAAACAGGTGGCGCGCTTTCAAGGCTCTCATGGATTTCATCCTGCGACGATGTTGACGATCTTGCCGGGCACCACGATGACCTTGCGCACGCTCAGGCCTTCCAGGAAATTCACCACCTGCGGCTGCGCGCGGGCCAACCGCTCGGCCTCTTCCTTCGAGGCGTTGACGGCCAGCTCGATGGTAGCGCGCAACTTGCCGTTGATCTGTACCGCCATGGTCAGCGTGTCGCGTGCCAGCGCGGCCGGATCGGCCTGCGGCCACGGCTGGTCCTCCAGCACGCATGGCGGGTGGCCCAGCACCTGCCACAGCGCGTGGCTGATGTGCGGCACCACCGGGTTGAGCAGCAGCACCATCGCCTCCAGCGCCTCGTGACGCACGGCGCGGCCCTGCTCGCTCTGGTCGTGGAACTTGCCCAGCGCGTTGAGCAGTTCCATCAGCGCGGCGATCGCGGTGTTGAACGCGTGCCGCCGGCCGAAATCGTCGCCGACTTTCTGGATCGTCTCGTGCAGCTGGCGGCGCAGCAGCTTCTGGCCGGCATCCAGCGCGGCCGGATCGGTCGCGGCATGATCGGGGCCTGCCGCGTGCGCAGCCACCTCGCGCCACAAACGCTTCAGGAAGCGCGACATGCCCTCGACGCCCGCCTCGCTCCATTCCAGCGACTGCTCCGGCGGCGCGGCGAACATCGAGAACAGGCGCACGGTGTCGGCGCCGTACTTCTCCACCATGGTCTGCGGGTCGATGCCGTTGTTCTTCGACTTCGACATCTTCTCGATGCCGCCGATCTTCACCGGCTGGCCGTCGGCCTTGAGCACCGCGCCGGTCACGCGCGCCTTGTCGTCGCGGTGGATCTCCACCGCGGCCGGGTTGATCCAGTCCTTCGAGCCGTCGGCGTGGTCGCGGTAGAAGGTCTCGGCGATCACCATGCCCTGGCACAGCAGGTTCCGCGCCGGCTCGTCCGAATGCACCATCCCCGCGTCGCGCAGCAGCTTGTGGTAGAAGCGGAAATACAGCAGGTGCATGATCGCGTGTTCGATGCCGCCGATGTACTGGTCGACGGGCAGCCAGTAGTTGGCGCGTTCGTCGATCTGCGCGTCGGCGCCGGGGCTGGTGTAGCGCGCGTAGTACCAGCTCGACTCCATGAAGGTGTCGAAGGTGTCGGTCTCGCGCTCGGCCGGGCCGCCGCACTGCGGGCACACGCACTTGCGCCATTCGGGGTCGGCCTTGATCGGCGACTGCACGCCGCTGAAGGCCACGTCCTCGGGCAGCACCACCGGCAGCTGGTCTTCCGGCACCGGCACCGCCTCGCACTTGGGGCAGTAGATCACCGGGATCGGGCAGCCCCAGTAGCGCTGGCGGCTGACGCCCCAGTCGCGCAGGCGCCAGTTGACCCGGCGCTGGCCGCTACCCTCGCGCTCGAAGCGGGCGGCCAGCGCGTCCAGCGCCTGGCCGAAATCCATGCCGTCGTAGTCGCCGGAATTGACCAGCACGCCGCGTGCGGTCCAGGCACCCTGTTCCTGGATGCGCCGCTCGAACTCCACGACCACCCGCAGCGGCGCGGAGATGTCCTGCGCATTGCTGTCGCGACCGCTCAAAGCGGCCTGCATGCGATCGACGCCGACCCCCAGCGACAGGTCGTGGCGGATTTCCCGCAGCGCGTCGAGTACCGTTTGATCGACGATCACCATCTTGATCGGCAGGCTGTACTTCTGCGCGAATTCCCAGTCGCGCTGGTCGTGCGCCGGCACAGCCATCACCGCGCCGGTGCCGTAGCCCATCAGCACGAAGTTGGCGACCCAGATCGGCACCGGCTCGCCGCTGAGCGGGTGGATCGCGCACAGGCCGGTGTCCATGCCGCGCTTTTCCTGGGTCTCCAGTTCGGCCTCGGAGACGCCGCCGTGCTTCAGCTCGTCGAGGAACGCGGCCAGCTTCGGATGGTCCCGCGCCGCCTGCAGCGCCAGCGGATGTTCGGCGGCGATCGAAAGAAAGGTGACGCCCATCAGCGTGTCGGGGCGGGTGGTGAACACGCTCAGCGGCTCGCCCTCGCCCTGCAGCGCGAAGTGGATCTCCAGCCCCTCGCTGCGGCCGAGCCAGTTGCGCTGCATGGTCTTGACCGCGTCGGGCCAGCCCGACAGGGTGTCCAGCCCGTCCAGCAGCTCCTGCGCGTAGTCGGTGATCTTCAGGAACCACTGCGGGATCTCGCGCTTTTCCACCAGCGCGCCGGAGCGCCAGCCGCGGCCGTCGACCACCTGCTCGTTGGCCAGCACGGTCTGGTCGACCGGATCCCAGTTCACCACCGCGTTCTTGCGGTAGGCCAGGCCCTTTTTCAGCAGCCGGGTGAACATCAGCTGTTCCCAGCGGTAGTAGTCCGGCTTGCAGGTGGCGAACTCCCGGCTCCAGTCGATCGCGTAGCCCAGCGACTTCAGCTGGCTGCGCATGTGGTCGATGTTGGCGTAGGTCCACTTCGCCGGCGCGGTGTGGTTCTTGATCGCGGCGTTCTCCGCCGGCAGGCCGAACGCGTCCCAGCCCATCGGCTGCAGCACGTTCCTGCCCTGCATGCGCTGGTAGCGGCTGATCACGTCGCCGATGGTGTAGTTGCGCACGTGGCCCATGTGCAGCGCGCCGGACGGGTACGGCAGCATCGACAGGCAGAAGAACTTCGGCCG
>JAGWMU010000180.1 GCA_028873095.1 Pseudomonadota bacterium
CTGGGCTTCAGCATCAACCAGCTGACGCTGTTCGGCATGGTGCTGGCGATCGGCATCGTGGTCGACGACGCGATCGTGGTGATCGAGAATGTCGAGCGCATCATGACCGAGGAAGGCCTGTCGCCGAAGGAGGCGACGCGCAAGGCGATGGGCCAGATCACCGGCGCCGTGGTGGCGATCACCGTGGTGCTGACGGCGGTGTTCGTGCCTTCGGCGCTGCAGCCGGGCGCCACCGGCATCATCTACAAGCAGTTCGCGCTGACCATCGCGGTCTCGATGGCTTTCTCCGCGTTCCTCGCGCTGTCGTTCACGCCGGCCCTGTGCGCCAGCTTCCTGCAGCCGGAACACGAGCATCCGAAGAATTTCCTGTACCGCGGCTTCAACCGGGTCTTCGCCCGGGCCAGCCAGAGCTACGTGGGGCATGTCGGCCGCGCGGTGCGGCACGCGCCACGCTGGATGTTCGTGTTCGTGCTGGTGACCCTGCTGGGCGCCTTCCTGTTCAGCCGCCTGCCCGGCAGTTTCCTGCCCGAGGAGGACCAGGGTTACGCGCTGGCCGTCGTGCAGCTCCCGCCGGGAGCCACCGTGCAGCGCACCGACAAGGTGATGGACCAGCTGCGCGCGATCATCCGCAAGGACCCCGCCGTGAAGGGCGTGATGCAGATTACCGGCTTCAGTTTCGTCGGCTCCGGCGAAAACGTCGGCATGGTGTTCATCCGGCTGAAGGACTGGGCCAAGCGCAAGATCACGGCCGAGCAGTTCATCCAGAACACCAACCGCGCCGTCCAGCAGGTGCGCGACGCGCGGGTGTTCGTGGTCAACCTGCCCACGGTGCGGGGACTGGGCCAGTTCGGCGGTTTCGACATGTACCTGCAGGACCGCAGCGGAGCCGGCCGCGAGGCGCTGACCCGCGCGCGCAACGTCCTGCTGCGCAAGGCCACGCAGGATCCCACCCTGACCGGCGTGCGGCCGAACATGCTCGAGGATGCGCCACAGCTGCAGCTCGCCGTGGATCGCGTGCAGGCCCAGTCGATGGGGCTGTCGGTCGGCGACATCTATACGGCGGTGCAGCTGATGCTGGCCCCGGTCTACGTCAACGACTTCACCTACAACGGCCGGGTCAAGCGCGTGTTCGTGGAGGCCGACACGGCCTGGCGCAAGGGCCCGGACGCGCTGCAGCACATCTACTCGCCCAGCAGCACGCAAACCGCCGGCGACGGCACGCCGGCCATGATCCCGCTGTCCAGCGTGATCAAGGACAAGTGGACCAATGCGTCGCCGCAGCTGATCCGCTACAACGGCTACTCCGCGGTGGAGATCGTGGGATCGCCGGCACCGGGCCACGCCTCCGGCGAGGCGATGAAGACGATGGAGAAGATCGTCGACGACGACCTGCCCAAGGGTTTCGGCTTCGACTGGACCGGCCAGTCCTACCAGGAAATCCTCTCCGGCAACGCCGCCACGCTGCTGATGGTGCTGTCGATCCTGATCGTGTTCCTGGCCCTGGCCGCGCTCTACGAGAGCTGGTCGATTCCGGTCTCCGTGATGCTGGTGGTGCCGCTGGGCATGCTCGGCGCGGTGGTGTTCTCCCTGCTGCGCGGACTGCCCGACGACATCTATTTCAAGATCGGCCTGATCACCGTGATCGGCCTGGCCGCGAAAAACGCCATCCTGATCGTGGAGTTCGCGGTGGAGCACCAGCGGCACGGCATGACCCTGCGCGAGAGCGTGATCGAGGCCGGGCGGCTGCGCCTGCGGCCGATCCTGATGACCTCGCTGGCGTTCATCCTCGGGGTGTTCCCGCTGTTCGTCTCCACCGGCGCGGGCGCCAACGCGCGCCACGCGATCGGCACCGGCGTGATCGGCGGCATGCTGTTCGCCACCTTCCTCGGCGTGCTGCTGATCCCGGTGTTCTACGTGGTGGTGCGCCGGCTGCTGGGCGACCGGCTGGACGGCGACGCGCCGGCCAAGCCCGCACTGGACGCCCCGCACACGTTCGACTCCGATCCGCGGCGCGGCGTGTGATGCCCCCTCACGACGCGTAGGAGCGCACCCTGTGCGCGAAAGCTCTTTGCCGGGACGTGCCGGGAACAAGAGCTTTCGCGCACAGGGTGCGCTCCTACGGGTGGCGCGGGTTCAGCGCAGGCCGGTTTCGGCGCGCGCGATCACCACGCGCTGGATCTCGCTGGTGCCTTCGTAGATCTCGGTGATCTTGGCGTCGCGGAAATAGCGCTCCAGCGGCATTTCCTTCGAATAACCCATGCCGCCGTGGATCTGCACCGCCTGGTGGGCGATCCACATCGCCGCCTCCGACGCGGTGAGCTTGGCCACCGCCGCCTCGGTGCCGAAGCGCCCGCCATGCTTCTCGGTTTCGCCCTTCAGCCAGGCGGCGCGCAAGGTCAGCAGGGTCGCCGCGTCCAGCTTGCACTTCATGTCGGCGACCTTCGACTGGGTCATCTGGAACGTGCCGATCGGGTGGCCGAACGCCTTGCGGTCGCGCACCCACTGCAGGGTGGCCTCGTAGGCGGCGCGGGCGATGCCCACCGCCTGCGACGCGATGCCGATCCGGCCGGCGTCGAGCACGCCCATCGCGATCGAGAACCCCTTGCCTTCCGGGCCGAGCAGGTTTTCCTTCGGGCAGACGTAGTCGACGAACTCGATTTCGCAGGTGGCCGAGGCGCGGATGCCGAGCTTCGGCTCGATCTTGCCGGTGTGGAAACCCGGCAGCGCGGTATCGATGATGAAGGCCGACACGCCCTTCGCGCCGATGCCCGGGATGGAGATCGCGAACAGCACGATGTAACGCGCCACCGGGCCGGAGGTGATCCAGCTCTTCTTGCCGTTGATCACCCAGTCGCCGTTCGCGTTCCGGTCGGCGCGGGCATGCATCGCCGAGGCATCGGAGCCCGAATGCGGCTCGGTCAGCGCGTAGGCGCCGATCGCCTCGCCCTGCGCCACGGCGCGCACATACTTCTGCTTCTGTTGCTCGTCGCCGTGCTTGAGGATGGCGTTGCAGAACAGCGAATTGTTCACCGACATCACGGTCGCGGTGGCCGCGTCGGCCGCGGCGATCTCGATCATCGCCAGCACGTAGGCGATCGGGTCCATGCCGGCGCCGCCGTACTCGTGCGGCACCTCGATGCCCATCAGGCCGAGCTGGCCCATCTCGCGGATGTTCTCCAGCGGAAACTCGCCCTTCGCATCCAGCTCGGCCGCCACCGGCGCGATCCGCTTCGCGGCAAAGTCGCGGGCGATCGACTGGATCGACAACTGGTCTTCGGTAAAACGGAAATCCATGCATTACTCCCGGATGCCGCATGCAGCGACGGATCAAGACAGATTATGGAATCGAGCCGCTCATTCTAACGGTCGCCGCTCCCCCCCGGTAGGAGCGCACCCTGTGCGCGAAAGCTCTTGTTCCCAGCACGTCCCGGCAAAGAGCTTTCGCGCACAGGGTGCGCTCCTACAGGTTGGCGGTTGCACTATGGCTTGACGGTTTCGCATGCTGGGCCTAGCCTTGTCATCTTTATATCGCGATACAAGGATGCCTGATGGATCTGGCCGCCGCTTCCAGCGTGCTCCGGCTGCTGGCCGACCCCACCCGGGTGCGGCTGCTGGCCCTGCTCGAGCACGAGGAACTCACCGTGGCCGAGCTGGCTGCCGTGCTGCATCTGGCGCAGCCGCGGGTATCGACCCACCTGGCCAAGCTGAAGGAAGCCGGCCTGGTGCGGGACCGGCGTGCCGGCGTGTCGGCCTATTACCGTGCCAACAACGAGGGCGATGAAACCCAGCGCCAGCTGATCCGCTCGCTGCGCGAGAGCATCGACGACGCCCTGCTGCGCGAGGACGGCGCGCGCCTGCCCGGCGTACTCGCCAATCGCGCCCGCGAGGAGGGCTGGGCCGATACCGTCGCCGGCGACATGGAGCGCCACTACTCGCCCGGGCGCACCTGGGAAACCCTGGCGCGTTCGCTGCTGCAATTGCTGGCCACCGGCGACGTGCTGGACATCGCCTCCGGCGACGGCATCACCGCCGAACTGCTGGCGCCCCACGCGCACGCGATCGTCTGCGTCGACAGCAGCGAGCGGGTGGTCGAGGCCGCCACCCGGCGGCTGCGGTCGTTCGCCAACGTGCAGGTGCGCCAGGGCGACATGCATGCGCTGGACCTGGGCGGGCAGCGCTTCGACCTGGTGCTGATGCTGCACGCGCTGACCTATGCCGAACATCCGGCCAGGGCCGTGACCGAGGCCGCGCGCCTGCTGCGCCCCGGCGGCCGGCTGCTCGCGGTGACGCTGGGCCAGCACGACCACCGCGCCGCCGTCGAGCCGTTCGACCATCGCAATCTCGGTTTCCGCAGCGAGCAGCTCGACGGCTTCGCCCGCGCCGCCGGCCTGGAGGTGCTCAGCTGCAACCGGCTCAGCCGCGAACGCAAGGCGCCGCATTTCGAAGTGATCAGCCTGCTGGCGCGCAAGCCGCTCTGAACACCCGCTCCCGCGAGGAGAGTTGCCCGAACGTGAGGAAAGTCCCGTGAGTACCCTGCCCTGGCTCCACCCCGAACGCGTCGCCCAGCTGGAACAGGCGCTGCGCCGGCGCATCCTGATCCTCGACGGCGGCATGGGCACCATGCTGCAGGCGCACGAGCTGGATGAGCGCGACTTTCGCGGCGAGCGTTTCGAGCACGGCCACGACGGCCACGCGCATGCGCATCACGCCCATGACCATCCGGGCGCCTGCGACCTGAAGGGCAACAACGACCTGCTGACGCTGACCCGGCCGGAGATCATCCGCGGCGTGCACGACGCCTACCTCGACGCCGGCGCCGACCTGATCGAGACCAATACCTTCAACTCCACCCGGATCAGCCAGGCCGACTACCGGCTGCAGCATCTGGCGCACGAATTGAACCTGCAGGGCGCCCGGCTGGCCCGCGCCGCCTGCGACGCGATGAGCGCGAAGACGCCGGACCAGCCGCGCTTCGCGATCGGCGTGCTCGGCCCCACCAGCCGCACCGCCTCGCTGTCGCCGGACGTCAACGATCCCGGTTTCCGCAACGTCACCTTCGCGGAGCTGGTCGAGAACTACACCGAGTCGGCCGGCGGACTGGTCGACGGCGGCGCCGACCTGATCATGGTCGAGACGATCTTCGACACCTTGAACGCCAAGGCCGCGCTGTTCGCGCTGAGCGAACTGTTCCACCGGCGCGGCGCACGCCTGCCGGTGATGATCTCCGGCACCATCACCGACCGTTCCGGCCGCACCCTGTCGGGGCAGACCGCCGAAGCGTTCTACTACTCGGTGCGCCACGCGCGACCGCTGTCGGTGGGGTTCAACTGCGCGCTCGGCGCGGACGACCTGCGCCCGCATATCCAGACCCTGGCGAACCTCGCCGAGTGCTTCGTCAGCACCCATCCCAACGCCGGCCTGCCGAACGCCTTCGGCGAATACGACGAGACGCCCGAACACATGGCCGGCGTGATCGCCGGCTTCGCCCGCGACGGCCTGCTGAACCTGGTCGGCGGCTGCTGCGGTACCACGCCCGCGCACATCAGGGCGATCGCCGAGGCGGTGCGCGACTTCGCGCCGCGAGTGCTGCCCGGAGCCGTACGGGAGGCTGCATGAATGCCCTGCTTTTGCTCCTCCCCCTGCCTGCAGGGGGAGGTT
>JAGWMU010000010.1 GCA_028873095.1 Pseudomonadota bacterium
TCCAGGTAGCCGTCCTTCTTCAGGTACTGCACCGTGTAATTGGCGCCGAACACGCTCGGCAGGGTGCTGGCGTAGCTGTACGCGGTGACGTTGCCGGCACGGTCGAACCCGGTGGTGGTGGTGGTGGAGGCCACCGCCAGCAGCGCCGGGTCGGTGCCGGTGGGCAGCGACAGACCCTCTTCGTCCCGGCTGGCCAGGTTCACCCAATCGTAGTTCGACGTCAGGTTGCTCTGCACGCTGACCTGGCCGTCGGCGGTGTAGCTGGTGGTCTGGCCCTGGGTGATCCAGCCGGGGGTGTCCAGGTAGTAATCGCCGTAGGGCAACTCGCGGGTGCCGTACACCTCCTGGACGGCGTCGTTGCGCATGTAGCTGTACGTGCTGATCTGACGGCCGTCGGCATCGACGTTGGTGAGCTGCTGGGCGCCCAGGCTGGCCTCGTTGTGAGTCAGGTCGGTGGCGTAGTCGCTTTCCACCAGCGCGTTGCGCGCGTCGTACACCAGCCGCTGGCTCATCGTGTCGCCGGCGTCGTAGGTCTTGACCGTGGTGCCGCTGAGGTAGGCGCTGAGGTAGGTGTAGGTGCTGGCGTTGATCGTGTTGCGCACCACCACGTTGCCGGCCGCGTCGTACTGGTTGGCGACCGATGGCGTCAGGTAGCTGCCGGCGGTGATCGTGATCGCGCCGTTCACCAGCGCCCCGTTGCTCACCACCACGCGGTTGTCGGCGTCGTAGGTGAACCAGTAGCTCTGCAGGTTGGCGGAGGTCGTGCTGGTGGCCAGCGTGGTGGCTGTGCTCTGGGTCGTGACGGCCGCGGTCTTGAAACTATGCGCCGAGGTCGTGGCGGTGGTGATGCTCTGGGTCTTGAAACTATGCGCCTTGGCGCCTTTGCCCTTGCTGGTGGGGAGCGTCGCCGCCAATTTGCTGGTGGAGCCGGTGCCGTACACGTCCAGCGTGAACGTCTGGCCGACCGAACGCCCCTGCGTATCGGTCGCCTTGACCGTGATCGTCCACGTGCTGTCGGCCAAGCGCACCGGCGAGGTAAAGGTGCGCGTGCCGGCATTGAAGGTCAGCCACGTCGGCAAGGCCACGCCGCTGGACAGCAAGGCCGCATAGGTCAATGCCTCGCCACTCGGGCTGCTGAAGGCCGTCGCCGGCACGGTCCAGGAGGCCGACGTGCCCCCGCTGACATCCAGCACCACAGTGGCGGGAATCCCGCCGTTGTAGACCGGCGGCAGGTTGAGCGGCGCGCTCACCGTGATCGTGAACGTGGCATGGGTCGCCGCCCCGTGGCTGTCGGTGGCGGTGTACGTCACCGTGCTGGTGCCGGCCGTCGTGGGCGTGCCGCTGAAGGTGCGCGTGCTGGCGTTGAACGCGATGCCGGCCGGCAGAGCGGTGGCGCTGTAGGTGATCGCGTCGCCGTTGTTGTCGGTGGCCGCCGGGGCGACGTAAGCCGCCATCGCCGTCCCCGACACGGCGGTGAGGTTGCTCGGCGCCGCCGTGAACACCGGCGCCACATTGGGCACGACCACCGTCATCACGGCGCTGGCCGTGCGGCCCAGGCCGTCGGTGGCAGTGATGGTGACGCTGTAGGTGCCGGCCGGCTGGAGCAGCGCGCTGGTGAAGCTGCCGGCGCTGAAGCCCATCCACGCCGGGGCGTTGGACGTATAGGTCAGGCCGTGCCCGTAGGGGTCGCTGAACAGCGTGGACGGAATGGTGTAGCGCCACACGCTGCCTGGCGTGGTGGTCTGCGTCGGGATGCTGCCTTGCACCGCGGGCGGTGCGAAGCTGTTGGTCAGCGTGAACTGCGCCGAGACGCTGCCGTAGGCGTTGGTGCCGATCACCTCCAACTGGTAGCTGCTGAGGTGCTGGTAACTGTTGCTTACGCTTGACGTCAGGAAATTGAGCGTGGTCGGCACGCCGCTGATGGTGCCGGTGCTGGCGTTGATGCCGAGCCCGACGTTGCCGATGGCCACCCATTGCGCGGCGACGGTGCGGGTCAGGATTTCGGTGTCGCCGCTGTTCCAGTAGTCCAGCATGTGCTGCGGGATCAGCACCATCGCCGAGTACGTGATCGCCTGCCCGCCAGGCGAGGTGAAGGCGCCGGACGGTTCGGGGATCGTGAGTGGACTTCCGATCATCCCGGTCTGATTGGTGTAACCGCCGTGGTAGACCGGCGGCAGCTGCGCCGTGGTCGCGGTGATCGTGAACGTGGCCGAGACGGCCGCCCCTCTGCTGTCGGTGGCGGTGTAGGTCACCGTGCTGGTACCGGTGACCGTGGGCGTGCCGCTGAAGGTGCGCGTGCTGGCGTTGAAGGTGATGCCGGCCGGCAGCCCCGTGGCGCTGTAACTGATCGTGTCGCCGTCGGTGTCGGTGGCCGCCGGGGCCACATAGGCAACCATCGCGGTATTGACCACGACGGTCTGGTTGGTCAGCGCGGCGCTGAGGACCGGCGCCACGTTGGCCGGCGCATTGACGGTGATCGTGAACGTGGCCGAGACGGCCGCCCCTCTGCTGTCGGTGGCGGTGTAGGTCACCGTGCTGGTGCCGGTGACCGTGGGCGTGCCGCTGAAGGTGCGCGTGACGGGGTTGAAGGTGATGCCGGCCGGCAGCCCCGTGGCGCTGTAACTGATCGTGTCGCCGTCGGTGTCGGTGGCCGCCGGGGCCGCGTAGGTGACCATCGCGGTGTTGACCACGACGACCTGGTTGGTCAGCGTGGCGCTGAGGACCGGCGCCACGTTGGCCGGCGTGGTCACGGTGAGGGTGAAGGTGGCACTGGCCGTCTGGCCCAGGACGTCGGTGGCTGCGACGCTGATCGTCCAGCTGCCGGCCGTCGGCGGCGTGCCGGAGAAGGCGCCGCTGCTGTTGAACGTCATCCAGCTCGGCAGCGCGCTGCCGTCGGACTGCGTGGCCGCGAAAGTGAGCCCGAAGCCGACGTTGTCGACGAAGCCGGCGGCGGCGCTGAAATTCCACGCCTGGCCGGCGGTCGCGGTCTGGCCGCCGAGCGCGCCGGTGGGCGCCCCGCCATTGCCGCCGATCGGGCTGGCGGTGGCGCCGTAGGCACTCTCGGCAAACACCGCGCGGCGGTTGCCCACGGCGTCGTAGTTGTACACCAGGCGCGAGCTGGCCACGCCGGTGTCGGGGTTCTCGGTGGTCTCCACGCTGAGGCGGTTGTGACTGTCGTAGCTCGCCACGGTTTCGGTGTGCACGGCCTGTCCGGCGCCGTCGGTGGTATAGGTGGCATCCACCGTGCGGTTGCCGTTGAGGTCGTACTGGTAGGTATCCCACTGGGCGGTGACGCCGCCGGTCGTCTGGGTGACCCTGGCCACCTGGCCGTCGGCGAAATACTGGTATTGCTCGCCGCTGCCGCTGCCGGTGAGGCTGGCCGGCAGATAGCCCGGGTTGGTCTGCCCGGTCGGCGCCCAGTTGCTGGTTTCGCCGGTCAGCAGGCCGGAGCCGGCGTCGTAGGTGTAACTGGTGGTGGCCCCGCTCAGGTCGACGTGCGACTGCACGCGCCCGTAGTAGTCGACGACCCACGACTGGTGGTCGCCATTGGCCGTGGTGTCGCCGGTCTTGTGGCCGTTGGCGTCGTAGGTGAAGGTCTCGGCCCAGCCGTTGGCGTGCTGGGTCGACGTCTGGCTGCTGAGGATGCGGTGCTGGCTGTCGTAGTCGTAGAAGGAGGTGTTGCCCAGGGCATCAGCCACCTGGATGCGATCGCCCTGGCTGTTGAGGGTGTAGGTCTGTTGTGCCTGCTGGGTACGTGCGGTGCCGGCGCTGTCGAGCAGGAAGTCGCCCTGCGCCGTCACTTGGTTGAGGTTGTCGTAACCGGTGTAGGTGATGTGCGCGACCGGCCCGGTGGCGGTATTGGCCGGCGGCGTCTGTTGCGCCACGGCGCGGCCCAGCGCATCGTAGGCGGTGTAGGTCCTGGCGCCGATGGCGTCCTGCGCAATGCTCAGGTTGCCGGCCGCGTCGTAGGTGTTCCACGACGTGTTGCCATTCTCGTCGGTCACCCCGATCAGCTGGCCGCTGACGTTGTAGTACCAGCTCTTGGAGGGCGTCGTCCAGGTGCGGGTGCCGCTGGCCGAGACCACCAGCACGTTCGGCTCGATCTCGTGGATCAGCTTGTTCTGGCTGTCGTACTGATACTGCGTGCTGTTGCCGGCCGCATCGGTCACCGCCAGGACATTGCCCCAACGGTCGTGACTGATGTCGATGGGGGTGGCGCCCGCGCCGGCGCCGGTGCTGTCGCTGGGAACGTAGCGCGCCACCGTCCGTCCGGCCACATCCAGGACATTGCGTGTCCCGGTGGTGGCGCCGCCGCCGGTGACCGTACTGGTGTCCGTCACCTGCCGGTTGGCCAGGTCATAGGCATAGGTGTGGATCGCGCCGGTGGTGGCATCCGGGGCGCTGATCAGGTTGCCGGCGTTGTCGTAGCCGTAGCTCGCCGCGTAGCCGATGTTGTCGCCCTTGGCGACCACTTCGCCGAACGCGTTGTACTTCACCTGGGTGTAGCTGTCGTAGCCGCTCTGCCCGCTGCGCTGCACGGCGGTGCTCAGCTGCTGGTTGTCGGCATCGTAGGTGTAGGTGCTGGTGACGGTGACCGGCGTGCCGTTGCCCGTCAGCGTGCCGGCCTGGGTGAGCCGGTTGCCGTTGGCGTCGTACGTCATGGTGGTGACGTTGCCGTTGGCGTCGGTCTGCGCGGTCTGCCGGCCCAGGGCATCGAAGGTGGACCAGCTCTGCTGCGACAACCCGCCGGCCGCCACGGTGGTGCTCAGCGCGTTGCCCAGCGCGTCGTAGACGTAGCTCGTCACCGGGCTGGCCGTGGTGTACAGCGCAGCCGTGGTGAGGTCGTCGGCGGGGGTCGTCTGCAGCAAGGTCTGCCAGTTGCTCACCAGCACCTGGCGGGCCGGCGCCGTCACGCTGATGACCCGGCCGGCGGCATCGTAGGCGGTCGCCGTGGTCATGCCATTGACGGTCAGACGGGTGACGCGGTTCTCGCCGTCGTAGCCGATCGTGGTGACGCTGCTGCCGGTGGTCTGACCGGGCGTACCGTTGACGTAGCTGTACAGGCCGGTGTCGGTCTGGCTGACTTTGCGGCCGATCGCGTCGTAGCCGTAGCTGGTGGTGCGGTCGGTCGCCGCGGCGGCCGGTACGGCGGGTGGCGTGGCGGCGGTCAGGCCGCCGACGGCGATGGCCGTGGCGTACTGGGTGGTGCTGAGCACGTCGCCCAGGCCGCTGTAGGCGGTCGCGGTCACGTAGCCCTGCGTCCTGGTGAACGGGGTCACCGCCAGCACCACGCGATTGCGCGCGTCGTAGTAGGTGTAGGTGGTTGCCCAGATCGCCGGCGTGGTCGTGCCATCGGCGCCCTGGATCAGCGTCGAGGTGCTGGTGACGTTGCCGTAGGCATCGTAGGCATAGGTGGTGGTCGGCTGCGCCGCCGCCATGGCCGTGCCGGCCAGCGAGGTGACGGACAGTACGTAGCCGATCGCGGTCTGCAGCACCTGCGTCTTCTGATCGCGCTGATCGTAATTGGTGGCGATCGTGCGATCGCTGGCCGATGTCGCCAGGCCCTGCCGCAGCTGGGCGAGCGTCAGCGGCTGGCCGATGCTCCATCCGGCGATCGCCGCGGTGTTCAAAGCGGTGGCGTAGCGCGTGATCGAGGTCACGTTGCCGTAGGCGTCGTAGCCGGTCCCGGTGACGTAGCCGTCGGCATCGACGGCGTAGGCCACCTGGCCGTCGGCGTTGTAGACCCTGGACTGGTAGTGCCCGTTGGCGTCCTGATCCACCACCGCCTGCCCGAGCGCGTCGTAGACGACGTGGGTGCTGATCCCGCCCGGATAAGTCGTCTGGATCTGGTGGTTGACCGCGTCGTAGGCGTACGCGGTGGTGCTCAGCGCGGTGATGGCGCCGGCGCTGGCGCCCGAACCCTGGCTGATCGACGCGACATTGCCCACGCCGTCGTAGGCGTAGGTGGTGTACAGGTACTGGTTGGCGGCACTCTGGAACGCGCCGGTGCCACTCACGTAGCTGCCCACCGTAACGGCGGGCGACTGCACCTGCTGCTTGCGGCCGGCGGCGTCGTAGGTCGTCACGGTCACGGCGCCGTCGCGATTGGTCCGGCTCAGCTGCAGGCCGGTGGCGTCGTAGGTGTAGGTGGCGTTGGTGCCCAGCGCATCGGCGGTGGCCAGCACGCGACCGGCGGCGTCGTAGGTGCTGCTGCTGAAGCGCGCGCCGGCGACACCGGCGGCCGCGACCGCCGCGCCGACGCTCGCTTCGGTCAGGGTGCCCGGCACGACGATCGGGTTGGCGTACTCCAGTCGTTCGAGCACGCGACCGGCGGCATCGTACTGCGTTTCGGTGACCTGGCCGGTGGTGTCGATGACGTAGCGCAGACGCCCAGCGTTGTCGTACACGTTCTGGCTGATGTGCATCGGCGCGCCGGCCAGCGCCAGGGTCACGCTGCCGGTGGTGAGCTGGGCACTCAGCGCCGACCCGGTCGACAGCGGCAAGGTGCTGCCGTAGGCCACGGTGGCGATCACGCGGCCGGCGGCATCGAAGCGCTGCTCGTCGACCTGCCCCACCAGTTGCCCGTCGACCGTGTTCTGCCGCACCACGAAGCGGGCCCGCCCGTCGGCATCGTACAGATGCAGCGTCGCCTGCGCGGTGGCGTCGGTATTGCCCGCACCGCCGACCAGGGTGTTCAGCGACGACAGCGCGGTGGCCTGTGCGGTCTCGAGGATGGTCGCCTCGCCCGCCGACACGCTCACCGCGTTGGCATAGGCCAGCGTCTCGCTGACGCGCCCGGCCGCGTCGTAACGCGTCTCGGTGACATAGCCCAGCGGATCGATGCTGTAGCGCACCTGGCCTTCGGCGTTGTAGGCCGTGTAGGACACGGCATCGTCGACCGCCACCGTGGGAGCGACCGCGGCTACCGTCGGTGCCGTACCCAGCGCCGCCAGTTGCGTCGCTGTCAGTGCCGTGGCATAGGCGCGCACGGCGGTGACCCGACCGTCGGCATCGTACGAGGTCTGCGTGACGGCGCCGGCCGCGTCGATGCCGAACACCTTGGCGTTGGCCTCGTCGTACACGCTGAGCGTGACGTGGCCGTTGGCGTCGGTCACGCTGGTGAGATTGTCGTTGCCGTCGTAGACGTACGTGGTGGTCAGGTTCAGGTGCGGGCTGCTGCCCGGATCGACGATCCGCTGGTACAGCCGTTCGAGGTTGTCGTAGACGTATTGCGTGGTGCGCGCGGCGGAGGTTCCGGCGCCCACGGTGACGGTGAGTGTCTTGCCGGCACCGTCGTAGGTATGGGTCGTGGTGAGGTTGAGCCTGCCGCTGCCGGCATCCTGCACCTGGGTCAGCACCTGGCCGTCCGCGTCGTAGGCGTAGGTGGTCACCGAACCCTGCGGATCGGTCACGCTCAGCGCGCGGCCTTCGCCGTCGTAGCTGTAAGTGGTGGTGAGCGCCAGGCCGCCGGGATCGACCGTCCGGGTCAGCACCCGGCCGCCGGCGTCGTAGCCGATCGCGATCACGTGGCCGGTGGCATCGGTGGTCCGGATCAGATCGCCGGCGGCATCGTACTGGTTGCTGCCGACATGGCCCAGGGCATCGGTGCTGGTGAGCCGACGTCCATCGCCGTCATAGGTATAGGTCGTGCTGTTGCCCGCGCCATCGGTGACCTCGACCGTGTCGCCATGCGCGTCGCTGATCACGGTCAGCTGCACGCCATCGGGCGTGGTGACGATGCGCTTGTGATTGGCCAGGTCGTACTGGTAGACGGTGGTGTTGCCCAGCGCATCGATCTGCGTGACCGTGCGGGCGAAGGCGTCGTAGGTCGTCTGCGTGATGCGCGCCGTGCCGTCCACGACCTGGCTGCTGCTGACCTGCCGGCCCAGTGCATCGTAGCTGGTGGAGAGGATGTTGCCATTCGCGTCGGTGCGGCGGATCACCCGGCCGAAGGCGTCGTAGGCGCGCGATGTGCTGCGCTGTCGCGACCGGCCCACGGCATCGGTCTCGCCGACCTGTTCGCCGCGCGCGTCGTAGGCGAAGGTGCTGATCGTGCTGTCGCCGGCGCTCAGGGCGAGCCCTGGCTGGCTGAGCTGTTGCTGCACCTGCGTGCGATCGCCGAAGGCATCGTAGCTATTGGCCGTCTGGTAACCCAGGCCGTCGGTACTGCTGGCGAGCTGTCCGTCCAGGGTGTAGCTGTAGGTGGTCAACCCGTCGGCGTCGCTGGCCGACACCGGCAAGGCCGCCACGGCGGCGGCGACCTGGGCCAGGGTGGCCGTGGCGGGGTTGAGCGTGGTGCCGCTGCTGCTGCCGCCGGTGAGCGTGAGCTGGCTGGCGTAGCGCCGCGTGCTCGTCAGCTGGCCCAATGCGTTGTAATGGTTGGCGGTGACGTTGCCCAGCGCATTGCGCGTGCCGCCGCTGGGCTGGCCCTGCACGGCATACGCGACGCGGCCAGCGGCGTCGTAGTAGACATAACTGATGTTGCCCAGCGCATCCGTGGTGGTGGTGCGCTGGCCGAGCACGTTGTAGGTGTAGGTCGTGGTCGCCGCCGCGCCATCGACCGCGGTCAGCGTGTCGCCGAAGGCATCGTAGGTGGCGCTGGTGGTGCGCGCGGCGCCCTGCCCGACCGTTGGCGTCACGGTCGTGTGCAGCAACTGCCCCACGCTGTCGTAGCCGTTCGTCGTCACCGTGCCGTCGGCCGCGATGGCGCTCACCACCTGATTGTCGGCGTTGTAGGTGATGCTGCTTTGCTGGTTGCCGGTGGCGCCGCCGAGCAGTCCGACCAGGGTCGCCACGCTCTCGTGGCCGCTGAGCGCGGCCAGTTGCCCGCTCGTCAACGCCACCGCATAGCGCGTGGTCGTCTCGGTATGGGTGGTGGCGTCGTATGCCATCGTGGTGAGATAGCCGTCCGCATCCACCTGCGCGACCACGCGGCCGGCATCGTCGTAGTAGGTGCGTGAGGTCTGATCGTTGGCATTGGCAACCAGATAGGGCTGCAATGCCGCCAGGCTCGGCGTGCTACCCAGAGCCGCAAGCTGCGCCGGCGTCAGCGCGGTCGCATAGGCGACCGTCTTGACCACGCCGCCCGCGCCGTCACGAGTGATGGTCGTGACGAAGCCGCCGGCATCGATGGTCGCGGCGCTGCGGCCGTCGGCATCGTAGATCACATGGCTGCTGCGGTCGTTGACGCTGCTGCTGAGCATGGCCTGCAGCGTCGCCAGGGTCGGCGCGCTGCCCAGCGTGCCAAGCTGGGCCTGCGTCAGCGCGGTCGCATACGCGGTGTGGGCAACGGCGTTGCCGTTTCCATCGTAGACGGTGGTGGTCGCATTGCCCAGCGCATCGATGGTCGCGACAGCGCGGCCGGCCGCGTCGACGATCACACGATGGGTGCGGTCGCTCGCCGTGGCCGTGGGCACCGGCAAGCTCGCCGGCAGGCTGGCGGTCAACGCGCCGCCGCTGATCCAGCCGCCGGTGTCGACCGCGGTGGCGTACTGCGTGGTGCCGATGACATGGCCATCGGCATCGTAGGCATAGGCGGTGACCGCGCCGGTCGCATCCACCGTACCGGCTACCCGCCCGTCCGCGTCATGGAAGGTATAGCTGGCGTTGCCGGCCGGATCGATCGTGGCCACGTTCTGGCCGGCGGCGTCGTACAGATAGGTGGTGACGCGGCTGGCCTGCCCGCCGGCCGACTGCGTGCTGCCGATCAGCTGCCCCGCGCTGTTGCGCACCTGGGTAGTGGTCAGTCCGTTGGCCTGGATGATCGCCAGCGTGTTGCCGCTGTCGGTGTAGAGATAACTGGTGACGTTGCCCAGCGGATCGGTGCGGCCGACCAGCCGGCCCAGGCCGTCGTAGGCGTAACTGGTGGTTTCCAGCGTCGTGCGGTTGCTGCCGCGTTCGGTCGCCGTCTGCAACAGCCGCCCCTGGGCATCGTAGCTGTAGGTCTTGACCGTGGCGCCGATGTCACCGGCCAGCGTGCCGGTACCGTTGCTGCCGAGGCTGTCCCACTGCGTCTGCAGGGTGAGCTGGCCACGCACATCGTAACTGTAGTCGGTGCGGGCACCTTGGTTCAGCGTGCCTTGCACCGGCGCGCTGGCCACCCAATTCTGCAAGTCGAGCAGGCTGGGCGGGGCGCCGGGGCTGAGGCCGGTCACGTCGTAGCTGGCGCCGAGGTACTGCCGGGTGCTGCTGAGCACGGCCAACCCGTTGACAGTCGAGTAGTCGTGCTCGGTGACGCTGCCCAGCGGATCGACCACATAGCTCAGGCGATCGCTGGCGTCGTAGACGTAATAGGTCGTCTGCGCGCCACTGGGCGCCACGTAGCCGGGCTGCCCCGCCACGCCCAGCGCCGGCGTGGTGTAGGTGGTCCTGCTCAGTACCTGGTCGTCGGCGCTGTAGGTGGTGCTGACCGTGTGCCCGGTGGCATCCTCGACGCTGAGCAGGTTGCCGCCGGTGTCGTAGCTGTAGCTGGTGATGCCGCCGTTGGCGTCGGTCGTCTGCAGCAAGTTGCCGTTGACGTCGTACTGATAGGTGGTGGCCGGTGCGCTGCCGTTGACGCTCGGCGCATGCACGGCGCTCAACTGGCCGGCCGCGTTGTAGCTGTAGGTCCACGCCTGGCCCAGCGCGTTGGTGACGGTGGTGGCATCGCTGCCCAGGTCGTAGCTCAGCGTCAGCACCTGCGCGGCCGTACCGCTGCCGGTGGTGATGCTGGCCACCCGGTACAGCCCGTTCGCATCGGCGGCGTAGGTGTAACTCGCCACGGTGCCGTCGCTCTGGCTGACCGAGGCCACCCGGTCGCTCGTGCCGTCGTAGGTATAGGTGGTGGTGTAGCTGGCCGTGCTGCTGTGGGTGTCCGACGCCAAGGTGGTGGCGATGGTCGACAGGCGCCCCTGTGCATCGTACGTATAGCCGACCTGCTGGCGCATCACCGCGGAGGTCTGCCCCGGGGGCACCTGCTGGATCGACAAACTGATCAGCTGATTGGACGCGTTGTATCCGAACAGCAGGGTGTCGCCGTCGCCGGCCGTGATCTGGCTGAGCTGCCCGTTGCTGTAGCTGAAGCTGTAGCTGGCGCTGGTCCGGGTATCGCTGAGGGCGGTCAGCTGGCCGCCCGCGTCGTACGTCTCCTGTCGCGCCTGGGCCGCGTCGAGCCCGGTCCAGCTGGAACTGCCGGCATTCCAGCTCAACGTGTCCAGGGCACCGCTCTGGCCGGTACTGACGTACCGGCCCAGGCCGGTGTCGTAGGCGTACACCACCGCCGCGCCGTCGTCGCCGGTGCGCGTGATCGTGCTGCCGGCGGTATCGAGCGCCCCGGTCAGGCCGCCGACCGAACGGCTGAAGCCGAACAGCCACCCCTGGTTGCCGGTCAGCTGGCCCTGGCTGTTGTAGGTGCGCAGCACATTCAGCGACAGGCCGTCGAAGATCAGGCCCTCGTCGGCGTTTTGCAGGACCAGGTTGCCGGTGGCCGCATTGAGGTACTGATCCACCCCGTTCTGGCCGATCGCCGCCTGCCCGCCCAGCCCCTGGCCCAACTGCCGCAACGAGGTGTTGCCCAGACCCAGACCGTTCCCCGCGATCACTGCGACCATCGACTTGCCCCCAGCATGCCATCCATCGACCCCGCCACCATGGCAGGGTCTCTAGGGCTTATCCGGGGCAAGGCGCAGGAGTTTAGGGGTGACCGGCAAACGACGGAAATTGGGGCCGCTCCGAACGTCATGAACGACGACTACCGGAGGCCGCAGGCCAGAAAGCATCGACGACGCTCGACCGACCGCAGGCGATGCGGCACGCGGATTCGGCCATGAGCGTCCACACGGCAGCCGCAACTACCCGGCGGGCTCAGAACTCTGCCTGCATGCGATTTCCCAATAGGGCGCGCAGCCGTTCCAATGCACGTTTGTGAAGTTGCGAAACGCGCCCTTTGGTGACCCCCAACTGGGACGCGATCTCGACAAACGGCACATGGTGATAGTAGTGCAGCGTGAGAATCGCCTTATCGCGTTCGTCGAGTCGCTCCAGCCCTTCGATCACCGCGATGCTCAACTCCTCCTTCTCGTGCTCGGCATAGGCGCTCGGCGATTGTTCGCGATCGGGGAAGGATCTTGCATCCAGCAGGAAGCCCAGGCCCAGCCCTACCGTTGTGGCGACGAATGCGTCCAACGGGTCGGACACGGCGCCATCTTCGAGCGACTCGATCCGGTCCAACGTCGCGTTTGCCTGCTCATGCGGGTACGCGCCCGTGGCCAGGCTCTCGCGCAAGGCCCTCAAGCCGTTGAACACCGCGCCGCGCACGCGGTAGCGCGCGTAGGTCTCGAACTTGATCCCGCGGCCCGGGTCGAAGCGGTCCATGGATTCCAGCAACCCGATCAATGCATTCTGGACGCAATCGCGCCACGCATCGCCCAAGGAATGGACGCGCATGTAGACATCGCGCGCGACCATTCTCGCCCAGGGGGAATACTTGAGGACGAGCGCATTGCGCGCGTCCATCTCGCGCCCTTCGCGCCAGCGCTCCCAGAGCATCAGCTCGCAGTTGTCCAAGTCCGCGCCTGTCGCTCAGGTGTGGTAGCTGCTCAACAAGGCTTGAGCGAGCAGCCCCCACCCGTCGACCAGGAGAAACAGGAGAATCTTGAGCGGCAAGCTGATGCTGGTGGGCGGCAGCATGATCATGCCCAACGCCATGAGTATCGCCGCAACGACGAGATCGATCAGCAGGAACGGCAGAAAGATCACGAAGCCGATCTGAAACGCGGTCCGCAACTCGCTCAACATGAAGGCGGGGATGAGCTGCAACGCACCGACGTCATCGACCGACTTGGGCGGCGCCATCCTGGCCATGCGCACCACCGCAAGCAGGTCCGCCTCCCGTGTCTGCCTGATCATGAACATCTTGAACGGCTTGAAGCCTCGTACAACGGCCGTCTCGGCGGGAATTTCATGGCGCAGGTAAGGATCGAGGGCTACTTGCTTGGCCGTCTGAAACACCGGATTCATGGCAAACAGCGTAAGGAACATGGCCAGCGTCAGCAGCACGCTGTTCGGCGGCGTCTGCTGCAGGCCAAGCGCGCTGCGCACCAGGGACAAAACGACGATGATGCGGGTGAAAGACGTCAGCGCGATCACCATCAGCGGAATGAACGACAAAAGCGACAGCAGCAGGAACGAGCGCACGATCGGCGCATAGTCTTCGGCCGAAGCACGAGCGATCGACTCCTGAATGGGGTCGCCGCACCAGCCCATGGCGGGCAAGGCCAGGCCGAGGATCAGCAAGCCCAGCAGTACCAAACGCTTGTTTTTCGTCATGTTGCATCGCTCCGCGCGGACGCAGGGGCGCCGAGAGGCGCGACCGTCGCGGCACATCCACGCCCCGTTTCGGCAAGAAGGTATTCAAGCCCGCCGTACGCCACGATGTGCACGGTCGTGATCGCGCTCACCCGTCGCGATGCCCGCACTTCGATACCCGGTCCGCGTGCCGAGCGCCTTCCCGCGTGCATGCCTGTCACCCAGCCGCGACGACGCGCATACGCGATGCATGCGGTCAAGCCCGCCAGTGCCAGGGCGGTGATCGCCAATGCCGCCGCAACAGTGCCCACCGAGACGGGGGCAGCGACGCGATAGGGAATGGCTGTCGCTGCGCCGGTCGACGCAACACCGGATGCGACGGCCGACGCCGCCGGGCCCGAAGCGAGCGTCCTCACAGGATTTCGGAAATCTTCAGACCGAAACAATCACCCGTGGCCATCAGATGGCCGCGCGCGATGGGCTTGCCGTCAAGCAGCAGCGCCACCGGCGCATCGAGGTCCGCATCGAGTTCGACGCAATCGCCTCGGGTGAGGGAAAACAACCGGTCGACGCTGATATGGGCGCTACCCATGAGTACGTCCAGGCGAACCTTGACGTGGCCGAGCACGCCCAGGTTGCGTTCGACGAGCGGGCCACCCGAACCGGGTTTGTAGTCGACTTCTTCCAAGTCGATCTGTGCAACGACGACTTCTTTCATGGCTTGTGCTGCTCCTTCGAGTTGATGCCGTCGAGCAGGACGGCACGTTGTGTTCCCATTCGGCGCAAATAGCCCATAGCAACGGCGCCGTAGCCTTCCAGATGGAGTTGCATGGCTTCTTCGAGCCCACGATCCCCGACCAGGATCTCTCCCACGCGAAGATCCGACAGATCGGTGAGGTTGACCGAGCCGAAATCAATGACCGCTTCGACGCGCAAGGGGGCGCCATCCAGCGCCGACTGCCGTGACGCCAACCCGCTCTGCCGGGTTTCCCTCGGCGGCGCGAGCCTGTCCACGAGCGGCCGGTCCATGGCCAGAACCCACTCCAGCTCCCCCAGAGCAATGGCCACGACGCCAGAACCCAGATCGGTTCGCTCCAGATCGTGCGAAGAGACACTCTCGGACAACGATGAAAACTTGGAGATGCCGCCCCGGCGGCAAATCCGCGCCGCAAGATCAGCCAGCGCTTCCTCGCCGATGCGGTGTGCCCAGCCGGCATCCTCGTCTTCGTCCGCACCGGCCAGGTGACGTCCGATCCTGTCCAGGCCGTTGCTGCCCAGGAACATTCCCAGCGACCCCGCCGGATTGATGGATACCAGCGGCATCGGCCCCTGGGCAACGAAACGGCGATGTCCGGCCCACTGCACATCGACTCCGAGGGAGGCGTGATGGACCCACCACTCCCGCGACCATTCCGCCACTTCGGCGCAGACCGATGAGCACAATGCCGCGCGACGCGACTCGCCGAGCCAACCGAAACGCATGTCCTTCACGTCTTAGGCGCCTCGAGTGGAGTCGTACAATTGCTGGAGCATGGCGCTGGACACCGTCATGACACGCGAACTGGCCTGATAGCCGCGTTGAAGCACGATCATGTCGGCCAATTCCTGGGTGAGGTCGACGTTCGACATCTCCAGACTGCTGCCTTCGATCTTGCCGAAATTCGCCGTGTTGGCACGACCGACCTGCGCGGTCTGGCCCTGCGGCCTTGCGTAGAGATTGCCCTGAATCAGCTGCATCGAACTTTCGTCCTGGAATGTCGCCAGAGCGAACTGCGGCCCGGCCTTGGTCTCGCCATCCGAATAGACGATTTGCAGCGTACCGTTGATATCGAAGGATTCCGAAGCGATGCCCACCACCGCATGCCCGTCTTTCGCGGCCGCCGACAAATCAGAGGCGACGCCCGAAAAATTCGTCACGCCGCTTGTGCTGTTCGCCGCGCCAAAATTGAAAACGATCGATTGCGGGCTTCCCCCCAGCGTGCCCGTCACGGTCAGTGTATTGAAGCCTGCCTGAGGGGTACCCGTGCTGTCGAAACGGATTTCTCCGCTCCCGAGCGTATTTCCGCTGCTGTCCGTGACCGCGACAAGCCAGCTGCCGGGCGTGACCGCCGTATTGTTGGTCATCGTTATTTTCAGGGTGTGCGCATTTCCCTGGGCATCGTAGACGGTGACGGCATTGACGGCGTCCGAAGGGTCGGACGGCATGATATTGCCAGCCATGTTCACCGTCGTGGTCGCTTGTGCCGGGAGCGATTTGTAATTGCTGATATCGAAATTGCCAAGATTTCCGGAAGGATCGAAACCTTGGACGAGATATTTGTTTACCGAATCGACAAGCTGTCCCGAAGCATTGAACTCGAACTGTCCGGAACGCGTGTAGTACGTATTCCCCGAGGAATCCTTGAGGATGTAAAACCCGTCTCCCATGATGGCGGCATCGGTTACCGTGCTTGTTTGCTGTATGTTTCCTTCGCTCAGATTTTTCCCTGTTCCCGATATTTTCGTGCCGTCACCGCCGAACACGTTCTCGAAAAAGGAATCGCTGCCACGAAACCCGGGGGTATTCATGTTGCTGATGTTGTCGCCTATCGTATTCAGGCTGTTCGAGAACCCGAAAAGACCCGACACACTGTTATATAACGCCTGCATTATGCTTGACATGGATGATTCCTCAGGGTGTCACGAGTTGAATTTGGGACAAATTGACGTTCGTCAGGACATTGTTGCTGGAGGTCGTCACGGTCACCTGCACACCATTGGCGCCATACTGGATCCCGGTTACCTTGCCGGATGCGGTTGAACCGTCCGCATTGGTGACCTCGACCGTATGCGTGAGCAACCCCAGCGACTGGTCCGACGAGTTGAGGGTCAGCAGGTTGTTGATCCCGGATACCTCCTCACTCTGCTGCTCGATGCTGACGAACTGCGCCAACTGCGTGAGAAATTGACTGTTGTCCAGCGGCTGCATGGGATCCTGAAATTGCAGCTCACTGACGAACAACTTGATGAAATCCTGTTCGTTGATGCCCGAATTCGGCGTGGCCGAAGCGGCCGTTGTATTCAGCTGGCTACCAATTGCGTCGACTGGCATGGCGCCTCCCTCAGCAGTGTTTGTTGCGCGAAGTCCACACTTCACGACCGTTCAGAACGATTCTTCCAAGGCGAATACCCTCCGCCTTGGCCCCTTCCACCAGCACAGTCACCAGCTGCGACGCCGCCTCGGGAGACGCGCGGTAGTCGCGTAACCAGATCACCGCATCGCCATCGCGCTGTCTGGTGAGCCGCAACAAACTTTCGGGCCAGAGCATCGTCGATGCCGCCATCGAACCGATGGCGGTTGCGCTTGGCGGGGAGGAACCGCTTGTCCCCGCCGGCGCCCCACTCTTCACCATCGCGTTCAACGCCTCCCGCACCACCTCCAGAAGATCGGTATCGGCAACCGCGTCTTTCGCCAGAGACGGCATCTCCGACGGCAGCCCGCGCATTTGCGCTGGCATATGCGTGCCCCCCTGCAGCGTGACCTCCGGCGCCACGGCAGGATCGGGATACGCCCGGGCAGTCAGTTCGGAAAGGTATGTGCTGGCCAGCAGATGCACGCCAAACACGCGCGACCCCAGCAGGGCTTCCGTATTGCCCGTCGGCTGGACCACCACGCCCAATTGCTCGTGGACGGCAGCGCTCACGCTGAAGCCGGTGAGCTCCGTGGACGGCAATTTCGTCGCTGGCGACACACCCGCCATGCGGGGTTCCGGCACACCGGGGGCCGGGTGTGCCGACGGTGCTGGCCTGGGACCGGCCTGCACAGGCGCACCACTCGAAACGCCGGGACTGATGGCCTGGGCAGGTGCGCCACCCGCAGCCCCGGGTCTGGCCTGCACGGGCGCGTTGCCCGAAACACCGGGACCGGTGACCTGGGCGGATGCACCACCTGCGGCTCCAGGCCCGACCTGCACTTGCATGCCATGTGCGGCCCCGGAACCGACCTGCTGCGGCATGTGATGAACGATCTTGCCATCGCCTTCCTTCGCCAGCTCTTGAGCGAAATCCCGTGCAGGCAATCGCTCGGCGGGAAGGTGTGCGGCATTGAACATGGCGTTGATATGGCCGATATCGCTCGTCATGCCTTCACTCCCAGCCAAAGTTCGGTCGCATCTTCCTGCCTGCTGGCGGCACACTTCAGGTCCATCGCGCCATGGACCTGCTTGACCCGTTCATCGATTCTCTCGCGGTATCGCTTGGCCAAAACCGAAGCGCTCGCGCGCTCCCGGCATGCCAACTCGGCGGAAACGAGCGCGTCCGAGGCGGCATGCAGCTTCACGGCGAGCATCGCATCCAGATTCGACAGCATTTCGTAACGCGATACATCCAGATTCGAGCTGTCCGAGGCACTCGCACGGCTTGCTGTCGCGACGGCATCGCGATCGGCCGTTATCCCGTCGCGATCGGTTCGACACGCGTTCTCCTCCGCCGCCGCTTCGGCCAGCGCCAGCGACGCACGAAGCTCGCGTACCCGCGCCACGCGCAACAGGACTTCGTATGCGTGCAATCGCCCGCGCCCGGTCATGTCTGCACTCCGTCCGGCGGCACGATGTCGCGCAGCAGTTCGATGCTTTCGCGGCGGGTCGACCACACCGACGGTTTCTGGCGCAGGCACTCGGCGATGCGCGGATAACGGACGATGGCCTCGTCCAGCGACGGATTGGCGCCCGCCTGATAGGCGCCCATGTCCACCAGGTCGCGCGATGCCTCATAGGTCGATACGATGGCCCGTACGCGCTGAATGATCCGCTGCTCTTCCTCGCTTGCCACGCACGAAACCAGACGACTCACGCTGGACAGCAGGTCGATTGCCGGAAGCTGTCCGCGTGCCGCCAGTTCGCGCGAAAGCACCACGTGCCCGTCCAGGATCGCGCGCATGTGATCGGCGACCGGCTCGTTCATGTCGTCTCCTTCGACCAGAACGCTGTAGATCGCCGAGATCGAACCGCTGTCGCGCACGCGTCCGCCGCGCTCGAGTATCTGCGGCAGAAGATTGAACACCGAAGGGGGGTACCCGCGCGAGGTCGGCGGCTCGCCGACCGCCAGGCCGACTTCGCGTTGCGCCATGGCGAATCGGGTGATCGAATCGACCATCAGCAGCACGTCCATGCCCAGGTCGCGGAAATACTCGGCAATCGCGTGCGCCGCATGCACCGCATGGGTCCGAACCAACGCCGGCTGATCGGCCGTGGCCACCAGCATCACCGAACGCTCGCGTCCCTCCGCTCCCAGGGAGTTGTCCAGGAAGTCGCCCACTTCGCGCCCTCGCTCGCCGATCATGGCGACCACCACCACATCCGCGCGCACATGCCGGGCCATCATTCCGAGCAAGGTGCTTTTGCCCACGCCGCTGCCGGCGAACACGCCGACGCGCTGCCCCTTGGCCAGGGGAAGTACGCCGTCGATCGCCCGCACGCCGGTTTCCAGCGCTTCGTCCAGCGGCGCCCGGTGCATGGGATTGATGGGCGCACGCTGAACATCGCGATGGCTTTCGGCCGCGATGTCCGGGCCGCCATCCAGCGGCCTGCCGAACGCGTCGATCACGCGCCCGATCATCGCCCGGCCGACGGGCACCTGCAGCGCACGACCCAGCGCGCGAATGCGCGCACCCGCCGCCACCCCGCGCAGGTGGCCGAATGGCATCAGCAAGACGCGCCCTTCGCGAAAGCCCACGACCTCGGCCCGAACACGCTGGCCCGGCATGCCGCCGTCGACTTCGCACAATTCGCCGACTCGGGCATCCGGGCCATCGGCCTCGATCACCAGCCCATTGAAGCCGAGCAGGCTGCCGTACGCATGAGCGAACGGCTTGCCCGCCAGCAGGCTGCCATAGCGGACGAGGGCGGCCGTTCCATTCATGCGTGGTCGACTCCCAGCGACTCGAGCATCGCCTCATAAATGGCCTTGAGCCGCTGGCCGATCGAGCTTTCCATCTGGCCGCGTTGCGTCACCACACGGCAATCGCCCGGAGCAAGCCCCGGCTCGACCACTATTTCCAGGCCCTCGACAAGTTCCGGCAGCGCCGGCCGATCCTGCGCCGATACCGCAATGCGCACCGCTTTGACACGAAACTCCCCGGCCATCTGGGCGCACAGCCGCTGCAGCAGTTGACGATCGCCCTGCATCTGACCGAAGGCCCGTGCCAGGCTCGCCAATGCCACTTCGATGGCCAACGCCTCCACGGCTTCGCCGTGACCGTGCACAGCGTCCGCCAGACCACCGGTCAGCACCGTCAGGCGATCGCGCTCCTCGGTGAGCTCCTGTAGGCGGCGGCGCGCCGCGTCCTCCAATTCCTGCATGCGCTGCGTGGCGCTGCGCTGCCCATCGCTCTCGCCCGCCTCGAAGCCCTCGGCGTATCCGCTTCGATAGGCTTCCGCGTCGACCGGATCCGCCGCCGCGGCTGCAGGAGCGGCCGTCGCCGAAGGCATGCCCCCGCCCGCCACCACGCGTCGAGCCGCAGCTTCGCGAATGACGTCATGCGGCAGACGGCGGATCATCGCAATGCCTCGGTTGCCCGCAGGACCTGGCCTGCGTCATGGAGGCAGCGTGCCAATGCGGCCGCCAGTGCGCCCGGGAATGGGTTCGGCAACTGTTCCGTCGCACGACGGATCGCGGCGCCTCGCGGCTTGTCGCACGCCGCCAGATAGATCTCCGCATGGTCCGCTGCGGCAGCCGCCAGCGCGCACGCGGCCCAATGGCTGGAGAGCGTGTCCAGTACCGCGATCAGCACCGCTGGCGTCGGTACATCGATCGTGGGTGCCTCATCCTGTCCATCCAATGCGGCCTGCAGCACGTCCGCGTCGATCGACGCAAAGCGCGCAGCCTCATGGATCAGCGGAGCGAGCGAGGAACGCCAGGTCTTCGGCATACGCGACAGCATCCAGCGCCGATCCGCGGGATGCATGCTGGCCATGGCCAGGGCGGCCTTGCGGAGACCGGCTGTATTCACCGCTCCACCTCGGCCGATTCGATCCATTGATGCAACCGGGCCAGCGTTTCTTCCCGCTCGGAAGGCAACAGCCGGCGCGGCACGTTCCGGCTTGCCTTGAACAGGCTTGCCAGGATGATCGCAACGAGTGCCGCCACCGATGGATAAGCCCACCACGCCACCCTGGCGGGGGAGCGCGCCGGTTCGGTCTCTGTTGCATGGGTGCCCGTCGACGTCGGGCTGACTGCGCCGGGCACCGGCGCCGGGACGACTGCGGCGACGCGCTCCGGCAAAGCGATCGCGGCGATATCGACCTTGTCGCCCCGCGACGGGTCCAGCCCGAGCCCCGCCGATACCACGGCAGACAATTTTTCGATTTCCGCCCTGGGCAACGTGGACGGGATGACGATGCCCACGGATATCCGCTCGATGCGGCCGGGAGCCCTGTCCACTTCTTCCTGTTCGTGGCCATGGGCATACTCGACTTCACGGCCATTGCTGGTCGGCCCGGTCCTGACATGGTCGGGGTCCGAGCTGTCGATGACGTGACCGGTGACATCGGTTTTCTCGCGTACCAATAGCCCGTTGCCATCCTTGCCCTGGGCAAGCAACCGCTCGCTGACCTGCTTGACGCGATCGTAGTTGAGACGCACGTTCACCGAGACCGTGAAATCGTCCGCAAGCAGCACGCGATGCAGCATCTGGCCCACGCGCTTGCGCAACCCGGTTTCTATACGGGTCTGCTCATCCAGGCGATCGCCTATCGAGGCCTCTCCCGGTCCGTCGGCGGCGTAGCCGGACAGCACCAGGCCCTTGCCATCCAGTACGACCACGGAATCCGGTTTCAGCTCCTCGACCGCAGACGCCACCAGCCGCTGGATGCCGACGACTTCCCGGGCATCCAGGCGCTTGTGCGGCCGCAAATTCAGTGTCACGGAAGCCTTGGATGTCTCCTGTCCGCGTTCGAACAGACTGGGGTGATGGATCGTCAGGTGGACGCGTGCCGACTCGACCTCGCTCAGTGAGCTGATGGTCCGCTCCAGTTCGCCTTGCAGCGCGCGCTGAAAATTGACCTTTTGCGCGAACTCGGTCACCCCGTAGTCGGAATCCTTGAACAGCTCGAAACCCACGCTGCCGCCCTTGGGCACACCTTGCGAGACCAGTTTCATGCGCGTCCCGTAGACCTGTTCGGCGGGCACCAGGATGGTCTTGCCTTCATCGGCCAGGCGGTAGGGCACCTGCATCTGGCTCAAGGCGGCGGTGATCTCCGCCGCATCCGATTCGCGCAACTCTCCAAACAGCACGCCGTAGGGCGGATGGGTGATCCACCATGTCGCGCCGCCGATCACGCACGCGATCATCAGCAAGCCTGCCACAAACGCAATGCGCGATCGTCGTGACATCGAAGTAAAAAACTGCCGCATACCTGCTCCAGGAAAATCCTTGTGGAAACCCAATACGCCGACATCCTTGTCGGCACCCCGGCGTCCCATTCATACCGGCCGGCCCGCCTCTTCCCCGCATGCGTTTCATGCGGGAATCAAGGCCCCCTACAGCTGCATGTTGGTCAGGTTCTGGTACGCGTCGACGACACGATTGCGCACCTCTACCGCGAATTGCAGCTCGAGATGGGCATGCTCCATCGCGATCATCACGTCCTGCACCGAGACGTTCTCACCCGCAGCCAGCGCCCGGATCGACGCATCGGCGTCGACCACGCTGCCGTTGAGTTCACCGACCGCCGAGCCAAGCATCTGCATGAAGGCGGGCCCGGTCTGCGTGGTCTCTCCCACGGCAAGTTCCGGCAACTGGATGCGGCCGATGGAACCGGTCTCTATCGGTGTCACGATCATGTTCCGTTCCCTATATCGAGCGAATGCAGCGTCATGCTGCGCAGCGTATTGAATGCCCTGACATTGGCTTCATAGGCTCGCCCGGCCTGCATCAGCGTACTCATCTCACCGACAAGGTCGATGCGCGGGTAGCTCACCATCCCGTTCCCGTCCGCCGCCGGATCGGATGGATCGTGAACCTGGCGCTCATCCGCATCGGTCGCCACCAGTGCCGGCTGCGTGCCAACCCCGATCGCGGCGTCGAAACCTGCACCGGATGGCGCTGCGGCACGCAGCATCTGGGCGGAATGCCCGGGGGCGACCGGCGTATTGGCAATGGCGATGTTGTGACTGGCCGCTTCAAGACGCAGGCGCTCGAATTCCAGTCCAAAACGTGTAGCCGCAAAGATCGAATCGATGCTCATCCTTTATCTCCCAGCCATGGCCAACTGCATCAACGCAAAACGTCGCGACAGGATCGTCGTCAACGACTGAAAGTCCACGCCGGCGGTCTCCAGATCCGCCACTTCGCCTTCCTGGCTTACGGGCGCGCCGGCATCGGTATGCACCGCGTCGCGCAGCACGGCAGGCGTGATGCTCTCCAGGCGACTTCCCGCCATCGATGGATGCATCGCCGCCTCTCGCATGAGCCCGACCGCCTCACGAAAATCCGCGCGTTGCGCCCGGTAACCGGCCACATCGGCATTGGCGATGTTCGCGCTGGCGACTTCGGCGCGCAGGTGGGCCATGTCCAGGCCGAGACGTATGGCTTCAGTAGTCAAATCCATGGTTGCTGCCTCATTGGATGATCAGTTCGCCGCGCAGCGCGCCGGCGTCCTTGATGGATTGCAGAATGGTGATGACGTCGCGTGTGGAAAGATGGACCGCGCGCAGAGCGCCTACCAGATCGGCCACCGTGGACCCGCCGGGGATACTGACCAGCCTGGCATCCGGCTCGTGCACGTTGATGTTGGCCTGCGGAACAACTGCCGTGGCGATGTTCCGCGAGGGGTCGACCAGTACCCCGTCGGGCTGCGAGACCTGATATCTGGTCTGCACGCTGATGCGCAGGTCGCCCTGGGAAATCGTTACCGCCCCCAGGCGCACGTCGCCACCCGACACGACTGTTCCCGTGCGCTCGTTGACCACCACGCGAGCCACCTGATCGGGCGTCACCTGCACATTTTCGATTATCGAAATGGCACGAACCAGATCATGCGGCGGCGACGCGAAGGTCACGCGGATCTTCCCCGCATGTTCGGCCACCGCATCGACACCCGCATTTCGTCGCAACGACTCGACCACCCGCTCGGCCGTGGTGAAATCCGGCTGATAGAGCAGCACGTCCAGCGTGCGACCGCCGGAATCCAAACCCAGCGGCGCCTCTCGTTCGACCAATGCACCGTTGGGTACGCGTCCCACGGTCGGATGATTTTTCTGATCGAAACTGCCGAACGCGCGTACCTCATAGCCACCCACCGACAAAGGTCCTTGCGCCAGCGCGTAAAGCTTGCCGTCCGGACCGTCCAACGGCGTCTCCAGCAAAATGCCGCCCGAAAGACTGCGTGCATCGCCGATGGAGGACACCGACACGTCGAGCTTCTGTCCCGATTCGGCAAACGGCGGCAGCGTCGAGGTCACCATCACGGCGGCGACGTTGCGACTGTTCAGATCGTCAGGGCTGATGTTGACGCCGAAATGACTGAGCGTGTTGGCAACCGACTGCACGGTAAGACGGTTCCTGCTGGAATCGCCTGTGCCGGAGAGACCCACCACCAGACCGTAGCCGGTGAGTGCGTTGTCGCGCACGCCCTCGACACGTGCAATTTCCTTGAGCCGCACGCTGCCGCTATCGGCCCATGCCGCAGGACAGAGCGACAGGGCAACCAGAAAAATAAAAAGACTGCGGCTCATATCAGGCCCAACCAGCGGGTGATGCGATAGAGAATGCTGCGACGTTGGGCCTCGGAGACGTCGCCATGACCGGTGAATTCGATATTTGCTTCGCTGATGCGATCGGACGGGATGGTATTCGCCGACGAGATGTCCTCGGTCCGCACCAGCCCGGTCAGGACAAACCGCTGCTTCTCGCCATTGACCACGAGCGTCTGCTCGCCGTGAATGCGCAGCATGCCGTCGGCTTCCACCGCGACGACCTGCACTGCCAGCTGTGCCCGCAAAGCACCGGCACGCGAAGTTTGGCCCTGGCCGGCGTCGTCCCCGGACATCCCCAGCCCATAGTTGTGGGAACCCATGCGCGTCTGCGTACTTGCGCCCAGCTTCATGCTGCTGTCGGCGCCGGTGTTGGCGCTCGCCGTGGCGCTTGCGGTTTCGGTGACCAGCACGGTCAGCGTGTCGCCGAGCTGATGCGCACGCCGATCGGCAGCCAGACCGCTGTAGGTATCCGGGTTGATCATCGACCCCGGAGATGTCTGCGCGTACGAGGCTGGAATGGCAAGCACCCAGACAAGACACGCCATCGACCAACGTTTACTGGACAACTTCCACCACTCCCCTGTCAGTGATCCGTGCCTGTACCGGCGCCTCGGCGTTGTCGACCAGCACCGGCACCACGTCGCCGGCGTTGCCCTTCGCCATCGCCGTCCCTCTGGCTTGTATGCGGATGGAACCCGACGCCACCAAGACCCGGACCCGTTCTTGCCGGTCGACATCGGGGATGCGCTCGAAGTCCTCGCGCTCGGCAACCGAACCGGCAAGCACCGGATGGCGCAGACGCATACCCCGGATGTCGTGCAGATCACCGATCAACGTGCCCTGCACTCGAGCCACATCCTCGTCACGCGGCACCAGCTTGAGCGACGCAGCCAGCGCCCCGACCGGAGCATCGGCGGCGTAGACGAGCGCCTGACGATGCACGGCAAGCGCAAACCACACCGTCGCGGACCGCACGACTCGGCCATCCACCCGAATTTCCACCGGCACGCCGACGCGGGACCGTGGCCAGCGTCCGGCCAGCGGGCGCAAGTCCAGAGCAACGACTCCCCGCGGAACGGTCATGTCCTCCGGCACGCCCACCACCGCGACCCTGGCTGTCCCGCGCTCGCTCCCCAGTCGCGCGTCGATCTGCGCGCGTGCGGCCGCCACGACGCGCGCCGCGTCGATGCGCTGGAACGCGCGCGGCGCCGCCAACGCGGTCTGCGACGTCAGCAGCAGCAACGACATGATCGGGATCCGGCGCATGATCACTGGCGAAGGTTGTTGATCGTGTCGAGAATCTGGTCCGCCGCCTGCAGTACGCGTGCATTGAGCTGATAAGCGCGCTGGGCGATGACCAGGGTCGACATCTCCGAGACCATGTCCACGTTGGATCCCTCCAGCGAACCCTGCATGATCGCGCCCATTCCGTCCTCGTCCGGCTTGCCCACGCTGGGGTCGCCCGATGCCTGCGTCGGGGCGTAGTTGTTGCCGCCAACGGACTGCAGTCCCTCCGGCGAGGGAAACGCGCTCAGCTCGAGCGTCCCCAACAGTGTCTGGGTGGGATTGGCTCCCAATGTCGCGTATATCTGCCCGCTCTGACTGATCCGGATGTTGGTGGCGTCCGGCGGAATCTGGATGTCCCGGGCAAGCCGGTTGCCTCCCGCCGTGACCAGGTAACCGTCGCTGTCGACATGCAGCTGTCCGTCGCGCGTGTAGAGGCGATTGCCATTGCCGTCGACCACTTCGAGAAATCCCTCGCCCTGGATCCCGATGTCCCAGACTTTGTTGGTCTGCATCATCGGACCTTGCGAAAAAATCGAACTCGTCGACAGAATTTCCGACCCGGCGCCGGTACGTTCGGGAGCCAGCCCCGCCTGCACCTGCTCCGGCGAAATCACCGCCACATCGCCGAAAGCCACCCGTTGGCTCTTGAAGCCCGGCGTCTGCATGTTCGAGATGTTGTTCGACAAGGTGTCGATCTGCGCCTGCTGGCTCTTCAGTCCAGCCGTGGCGATGTAGATTGCGTCGATCATGATCCGTCCTCAGGTGTTTTCGCCGATGTGGTTGACGCCGAACTGCATTGCCTGGTCATAGGCCTGGAGCGCGCGTTGCACCGACTGCGCATGGCGGGTCAGCTCCATCAGCCGCACCATTTCCGTGCCGGCATCCACGTTGGACTTCTCCAGCGCCCCTTGATGAATGCTTCCGTTCCACTGCGCCGGCGGGCCCGCGTAGGTATACAAACCGTCGCCGGCCTCGCGCAGGGCATCGGGTGCTGCCACGGCGACGATGCGCAAGCCGTCGACTTTCTTGCCGCCATCGAGGATTTCGCCGCCGGCGTTGACATGCACCCCTGTACGGCTCAGTGCGATCGGCCCCGACTGTCCCATTACCGGATGCCCCGACACATCCACCAGCTGCTGGCTCGCATCGATATGGAACTGCCCGTTGCGCGTGAGCATCTCTCGGCCGCCGACATCGACCACGAAAAACCCCGGGCCCTGGATGGCCAGATCCAGCGGCCTGCCGGTCACGTCGAGACTGCCGTCGGCGAGACTCAGCACAGGCGATGGATCCTGGGTCCCCGTTCGGAAGTCCGTTTTCAGGCGCTCGGCGCGATAGCCGGTCGTGCGCATGTTGGCCACGTTCTGGCTGACGACATCGAGCGCCTCGACGTCCCTGCTCAGATAGCGCGCGATGCTGGAGATGGTGCTGCTCATGGCTTCCTCATGCGGCGTTGGTCGCGACGGTACCGAATGCCTTCACCACCACGGTGGAGGGCACTTCGTTGATCCCCAGGACGGTGACGTGCGGGAGGCTACGCTGGATCAGTGCGCGCAGATGGCGGCGCACCGCGCTCGGGCAAAGCAGCACCGGAAGGTGGTTGCGCGACATCATCGCTTCGGTTTGCCTGGCCAGGCCGCCAAGCAGGGCCTCCAGCTGGTGCAGATCGCCGATCAATGCGCCCGCACCTTCCCGCTGGCGCACGGCAGACACGATCGATCGTTCCAGCTCCGGCGCCAGCGTCAGAACGTGAAGCTCGCCCTGCGCATTGCTCACGCGCTGGCAGATCGACGGCCCGAGGCGTTCGCGCACCCGCTCCACCAGATCCTCGGTCTGCTTGAGCGTCTTGCCGGCATCCACCAGCACCTCGAGGATGGCCTCGACGTTGCGTATGCTGACCTGCTCGCGCAACAACTGCTGCAGCACTTTTTGAATGTCGGTATGCGACATCACGTTCGGGATCAGTTCGTCCACCAGCGAAGCCTGTCGCTCGCGCACCCGCGTCACGAGACGCTCGGTCTCGGCGCGGGTCAGCAGCTCCGGGGCATGCCGCTTGACCACCTCGCCCAGGTGGGTGATGAGGACGGTTTCCGGATCCACCAGCGTGTAGCCCGCTCCGCGCGCGTACTGTCGCTGGTCGGCATTGATCCACTGTGCGGGCAGCCCGTATGCCGGATCGCGCGTCTCGCGCCCCTCGAGCACCGGGCGCCTGCCGCCGGGGTTGATCGCAAGCAGCGCATCGAAATGAAGCTCGCCGCGGCCGACGCGCGAGCCTTGCACGTGGAGTTCGTAGGCGTCGGCAGCCAGCGGCAAGTCCTGCACCATCTTCACCTTGGGCAGGATGAAGCCGCCGTCCAGCGCGAATTGTTTGCGGAACGCGGCAATCCGTTCCCCCAGATCCAGACCGCGCGCCTTGTAAGCGGCGGCGATGGCAGTGCCCAAGTGAATTTCGATCGCCTCGATACTGAGCAGCTTGTACAGATCCTCTTCCGTCCTTGCCGAGGCGGGCACGGGCGGTTTGTCATCCACACCGGCCGGTTCGATTTTGGAACGTACGCTGATGTAGAGCAGCGCAACCACGCCCAGCAGTACCAACAACACGGGCCAGGCAGGCAGACCGGGCAGGAACAATATTCCGGCCAGGGCCAGCCCCACGATCAGCAGGGTATGGGAATTGGACAGCACCTGACGGGCGATCTCGGTGCCGAGCAGCGAGTCCGACGCCGCCCGCGTGACGATGATGCCAGTGGCCACCGCGATCACCAGCGAGGGGATCTGCGTGACGATACCGTCGCCGACGGTCAGCAGCGTGTAGCGATGGGCGGCATCGCCCCATGCCATGCCATGCTGCACCATGCCAACGGCCAGGCCGCCGACGATGTCGATCAGGATGATCATGATGCCGGCAATGGCGTCGCCTTTGACGAACTTCGTCGCTCCGTCCATCGCGCCGTAGAAATTCGCCTCCCGTTCCACGTGGCTGCGCCGCCGTTTCGCCTCGTGCTCGTCGATCAACCCCATGTTCATGTCGGCATCGATGCTCATCTGCTTGCCAGGCATGCTGTCCAGCGTGAACCGCGCCGCAACCTCGGCGACGCGTTGCGCGCCGCTGGTGACCACCACGTACTGGACGACCACCAGGATCAGGAACACCACCAGGCCGATCACATAGTTGCCGCCGACCACATAATTGCCGATGGCATTGATCACGCGCCCGGCGTTGCCGCTGGCGAGGATCAATCGCGTCGCCGAAATGTTCAGCGCCAGACGGAACAGCGTGGTGATCAGCAGCAGCGAAGGAAACGTCGAGAAGCTCAACGGCGAGTCGGTGAAAAAGGTGATCAGGAGCACCAGCAACGCACCGGTGAAATTGAGCACCAGCAGGAAATCCAGCAGCGCCGGTGGAATCGGCGTGAACAGGATGATCAGGATCACGATCACCCCGAGCACCAGCATCACGTCGCGCTTGCCGCGCCACAGCTGTCCGAACAGCGTATTCACGAGAAGATCCTGTTGCCGGGGCGCTTCATCAGCCAGCGGTAGACCGGCGCCAGTTGAGTAAACAGATGCGCGGGCACGGCCTGGTCGACCCGGCACTCGCGGAACAGCGCACGCGCCAGTTCGGGGGAGTGCAGGCACGGCACGCCCGACCGCGCCGCGATCGCACGCATCTGCGCCGCCACGGCATCGCTGCCCTTGGACAGCACGATCGGCGAGCGCATGCTCTTGGGCCGGTATTGCAAAGCGATCGCCAGATGCGTGGGATTGGCCAGCACGATGTCGGCCTCCGGCACCCGCGCGATGGAACGCGAACGCTTGAGCATCTCGGCGATCAGTCGCTTACGCTTGTGGCGAACGTCCGGATCGCCATCGCGCCGCTTGACCTCGTCCTTGAGATCGCGCCGGCTCATGCGCAGTTTGCGTATGTATTCGCGTCGCGTGAACCACAGATCGATCAGCGCCACCAACGCCAGCAGCGCCAGCACCCATGCCGTCACCTGCACGTAGATCGAACGAAACTGCAATGCGATGCTCGACGGCGCCGAGAGCGCCGCAGCGTCCACCTCGTGCGTGATGCGCGATGCGATGGCCCAGCCCACGCCACCGAGCAAGAGCGCCTTGAGACCAAGCTTGCCCAGCTCCCACAGGATGCGCAGCGAAAAGATGCGCTTCAGGCCCTGCGCCGGATTGAGCCGCGTGAAATCGGGCTTGAGCGGGGTGGCACTGAACGTCGGGCCGGTCTGCACGATGTTGGCGATCACCGCCGTGATCAGCACGGCCAGCAGAATGGGCAGAACCGACTGCCAGAACGGCTGAAAGGCCTTCTGCAACCAGGTCATCAGGCCGGCTGACGGCACGGGTGCATTGCCCGCCATGAGCAGGGTGCGCCTAACCGCGCGTGCCAGGGCCGTTGCCGCCGCATAGCTGGAAATGGCGAACGCAATGCTGAAGACGATCGTCACCAGCACGCCGCTCAGATCGGCACTGCGTGCAACCTGCCCGCGCTCGTGCGCCTCCTGCAGACGATGCGAGGTGGGCTGCTCGGTCTTGGACTGCTGGTCGTCGGCCATGCTCAGGCCCCTCCCGCCAGACCCGGCAATGCCGCAAACGCATCGCGGTAAAGCCGGCCGATCAGCATTGGTGCCCATCGCAGCGCGCCGGCCAGCAACACGAATGCGGACAACACCTTCAATGGCAGCGCGACGAAGTACACATTGGCCTGCGGCATCGAGCGGCTCGCGTAAGCCACCGCAAGATCGATCGCAAACAGCCCCAGCACTACCGGTATCACGACCATCAGGCCGAGCAGGAACTGCGATGAGAGCATCGCCGCGAAGCTCGCCGGCGACAACACCAGCCGGCCATCACCCAAAGGCACCACACGGATCGACGCTACCAGACCTTGCAGCAACTGCAGATGCAGCCCGGTGGCGAAAAACACCATCATGCCGGCCCACTGCACCGCTGTGCCAACCAGCGCCTCGGTCACGCGTGTCGAAGGATTGAACAGGCTCGCGGCGGCGATGCC
>JAGWMU010000011.1 GCA_028873095.1 Pseudomonadota bacterium
GGTCCCGGCGGCATCCGCGAGATCGAGTTCATCGTGCAACTGACCCAGCTGATCCGCGGCGGGCGCGAACCGAGCCTGCGGGTACGCGGCCTGTTGCCGGCACTGGGCGCCTGCGAGGCCCGCGGGCACATCAGCTCGGTGCGCGCGCGGGTGTTGCGCGAGGCTTACGCGCTGTTGCGCCGCACGGAAAACCACGTGCAGATGCTGCGCGATGCGCAGACGCATGACATTCCCGCCGACGCGCTGAGCCGCGAGCGCATCGCGCTGAGCCTGGACTATCCGCACTGGCAGGCGCTCGACGCGGCGCTGGCCCGGCATCGCGCCATCGTCAGCGAGGAATTTGCCGCCGTGCTGGTGCCGCAGGGCGGTCGCGGCGCCAGCGCGCCCGTCGAGGACCGGCTGCTGTGGCAACAGGCATGCGACGGGTCACTCGATCCCGCGGTACTGGAAGCCTGCGGCTTCGTGCCGGGCGCCGAGCTGGCCGACGCCTTGCTCAAACTGCCGCAGGACGGGCAGGTGCGGGCGATGTCGGCGCGTTCGCGCGAGCGGATGGACCGGCTGCTGCCGCAGCTGTTCGGCGCGGCCCGGGCCAGTGTCGCCCCGGTGCCGTGCATGCTGCGCCTGTGCCGGCTGGTGCAGGCGGTGGCGCGGCGCTCGTCGTACCTGGCGCTGCTGGAGGAGCAGCCGGCCGCGCGCAAGCGCCTGGTCCGCCTGTTCGGCGACAGCGCGTTCCTGGCCGAGTGCGTCATCGCCCAGCCGCTGCTGCTGGACGACGTGCTCGATCCGCGCATCGATCAACTGCCGTTCAAGTCGGCCGACGTCACTGCCGAAATCGCCCGCGTGCTGGCGACGCTGGACGAGCGCGGCGCCGAAGCCGAACTGGAACGGATCAACGAGTTCAAGGCATCCACCGCGTTCCGGCTCGGGCTGGCGTTCAACGACGGCCGCGTCGGTGCCGTCGCCACTGCGCGCCGTCTCGGCGCCCTGGCCGAAGCGGTGGTGGTCGCGGTGACGGCGCTGGCCGAACGCGAACTGGTCGCCCAGCATGGCCGGCTGCCAGGCACGGGGTCGGGTTTTGCCGTGCTCGGTTACGGCAGCCTGGGCGGCGAGGAACTGGGTTTCGCTTCGGACCTGGATCTGGTGTTCGTCTACGATGGCCGCCGAGCCCAGCTGACGAGCGACGGCGCGCGTCCGCTGGAGGGCGTGCGTTGGTATCAGCGGCTCGCCCAGCGGACCATGAACTGGCTCACCGTGCTGACCCGTGCCGGGCGCCTGTACGAAGTCGACGCGCGCTTGCGCCCCGACGGTTCCAAGGGCTTGCTGGTCAGCAGCCTGGACGCCTTCGTGGCCTATCAGCAAGGCCGTGCATGGACCTGGGAGCACCAGGCGCTGCTGCGCGCCCGGCCGGTCGCCGGCGACGCGGCGCTGCAGCGCGAACTGGTCGAGGTGCGTCGCACGATCCTCGCCGTGGCGCGCGAACGCACCGTGGTGCTGGCCGAGGTCAGCAGCATGCGCCGGCGCTGGCGTGCCGAGCGCGACCGCTCCGACAGCCGCCGGCTCGACCTCAAGCAGGGTCACGGCGGCCTGCTGGATATCGAATTCGCGCTGCAGGGGCTGGTGCTGGCGCATGCCGCGCAGCAGCCCGGGCTGCTGGAGGTGACCGCCAATGCCAGCATGATCGAGGCCTGCCGTGCCGCGGGCCTGCTGAATGTCGATCAGGCGGCCATCCTGTCGGCGGTCCATGCCGAACTGCTGCAGCGCGCGCTCACCTGCACGCTCGACCTGCGTTCGCGCATCGCCCCGCGCGATGCGACGCTGGAGCAGCTGAGTGCCGATGTGCGCGCGGTCACCGACGCGTTGGGCTTCAGCTTCGGTTGAGCGGCCGCCCCGCGCCGTGGAACCCGCCTTCCGTAGGAGCGCACCCTGTGCGCGAAGGCTCTTGTCACGGCCGCTGCAAAAGCCTTCGCGCACAGGGTGCGCCCCTACGGGTTATGCCGTCAGGACTGTTGGCGGACGGCGATGCGCCGGCGCAGTTCGGCGGCGATGCCGGCGGTTTCGCGCAGCGGCGGCTGGCATGGTGCCGGTACGGCATCGAGGTCGTGCAGCAGGCCGGCGTCGCGCAGGCTGCGGTGGAATCGCGCCAGCTTTCCCGCCAGCGGCACGGCGACGAAGGTATGCACCGGACAACCGACGGCGCAGGCTTCGCTGAGCATGTTGACCGAGTCGGGGCTGACGACCAGGCGGTCGGCCCAGCCGAGCACGCCGGGGTAGGGGTTGCGGCCATCGTCGCGGCCGGCCCAGATCAGGCCGGGGCTGTCGGCGAGCGTGGCGCGCATGACCGCCATCACCGCGGCAGGGGTGCGCCGCGAAGCGAGGACCAGCAGGCTGCCGCCTTCGATGCGCCGGCGCGCGAGCAGCCGGTCGGCCAACTGCTGTGCGTAACCGGCATCGAGCGGGATGCCCCGCCGCGGGCCGCCCAGCAGCACGCCGACGCGGGGCCGCGGCAGGTCGGCGAGCGTGGGACAGGAGTCGCGGCCGTCCGCGAGCCAGTCCTCGTCGACGGGATTGAGCGAACCCAGCGGCGTCAGCACATTGGGGCCGCCGAGCCGGTCGTGCCGCGGAGCGATCACCGTGTCCCAGTAACCCGGATCGATGCGCGGATCCAGGATCTGCACGGTATGGCAGTCGCCACCGGACCAGCGCCGCAGCTGGCGGGTGAACAGGGCTGCCGTGCGCCCGCAGCCGATCGCCACCCGCGGCCATGGCGGCGCCAGCAGGGCGCGCTGATCGTCGGGCAGGGCAAGCGTGCCGCCGAGGGTGAGCCGCGGCGCCAGCCACGACCACGGCGCACGCGGCTCCAGGATCAGGTGCCGCAGCGGCAGCGGCAGCTGTCCGGCCAGCGCCAGCGCCTGACGCTGGTTGCCGGCGGCATCGTCGGTGATCACCCAGCAGGCGCCGGGCTGAGTCAGCATGGGCATGGGCGTTGCGGCATCGTTTCGCAAATGAACACAGTATGTTCCCCAAGACCCGGGTCCGCTGCCGCGTGCCGGCTTATACACTTGCGACTTGGCGCCACTGTCGGCGCATCGATGCAGCAGAGGATACCCATGAGCGAGATGCTTGCCGAGACCGCCCTCGACCGATTGTTCCGCCAGGCGCGCACGTTCAATGCCTGGTTGCCCAAAGGCGTGAGCGACGATCAGCTCCACCAGCTCTACGAGCTGGCCAAGTTCGGACCGACCAGCGCGAACGCCTCGCCGATGCGGGTGGTGTTCGTGAAGTCGCCGGAAGCCAAGGCGAAACTGGCGCCGTTCCTGTCCGAGGGCAACCGCGCCAAGACGATGGCGGCGCCGGTGACCGCGATCATCGCGACCGACCACGCGTTTTACGAACACCTGCCGAAGTTGTTCCCGCATGCCGATGCGCGCAGCTGGTTCGTCGGCAACCAGCCGCTGATCGACGCCACCGCGTTTCGCAACGCAACCCTGCAGGGCGCCTACGTGCTGCTGGGGGCCCGGGCGCTGGGGCTGGATTGCGGGCCGATGTCCGGCTTCGACCAGGCCGGGGTGGACGCGGCGTTCTTCGCCGGCACCACGGTCAAGTCCAATTTCCTGATCAATATCGGCTACGGCGATGCCAGCCGCGACCTGTTCCCGCGCAGCCCGCGCCTGTCGTTCGACGAAGCCTGCAGGATTGCCTGAAACCCCGCCTGACCCCTTTTCCGTCCACTGTCCCCAAGGAGGCACTCCATGCGTGCACTGAAGCATCTCGCCCTTGCCGGCCTGCTCGGCGTTGCCGGTTTCATCCAGGTCGCGCCGGCCCAGGCCGCGCCGGTCACCTATCGGCTCGATCCCAACCACACGATGGTGCTGTTCAGCTGGAACCACTTCGGGTTCTCCAATCCCACCGCCGATCTGGGCATCAGCAGCGGCACGGTGGTGTTCGACGAGAAGAACCCGGCCAAGTCCAGCGTGAACGTGACCATGCCGCTGTCCCTGCTCGACACGCATGTGCCGGCGCTCGACCAGCACCTGAAGGAGGCCGATTTCTTCGACGCCGCCAAGTACCCGACGGTGACGTTCAAGAGCACCCGGGTGCAGCCGCTGGGCGCTCAAAAGTTCGAGGTCACCGGCAATCTGACCGTGCATGGCGTGACCAGGCCGGTCGTGCTGGAAGCCACCCTCAACCGGATCGGTCCGCATCCGATGACCAAGGCGCCGTCGATCGGCTTCGACGCCACCGCCAGCCTCAAGCGATCCGCCTTCGGCATCGGCGCCTACGTGCCGTATGTCAGCGACGAAATCCAGATCCGCATCACCACCGAAGGTTCGGTGCCGAAGGCTGGCGCGGGCAAGTAGTCCCGGCGGCCTTCCGGGCCCCTCCGCGCCGTCGCCGGCGCGGAGGGGCTGCGCGCGCCGCGGCCATTGCGGCGGCCCGCGCGGCAATCGCCGGGAGGCTGCCTGCGCATCCTGCCGCCGTGGCCGGCACCGAGGCCCGCCGGGTGGTTTGTGCCCGCGACGCATCCGACAGCAGGCTGCAGCCTGCTACCATTCGCGGCCCGAGGTCCACGTCTGGAGTCCGTTCATGTCGCGTCCCCTTGCCATGGCCGTACCGCTGGTGCCGGCAAATGCCGAAAATCGTTACGAAGTGACGCGCTCGGACCTGCCGCTGTCCTGTCCGATGCCCGGCATGGCGCTGTGGAATTCGCATCCGAAGGTCTATCTGCCGATCGTCGATGACGGCGGCGAGTCAACCTGCGCCTACTGTGGCGCGCATTACATCCTGCGGGACTGATCCGGACGGCAGGTCGGGGCATCCTTCGGGCGGCTGGCGGCACTGTTTTTGCTTGCCCTTCACGAATGAAAGCCTCCAGTCCAGAACTCATGTCCAGCATTGTCGTTCCTGCCAGGCTGTTGACTGTAGTCCAACTGATCCCTTCACTGCATTCCGGCGGTGCGGAGCGTTCGGCGCTGGAGATCGCCCGTGCCCTGGTGCAGGCGGGCCATCGTTCGGTGGTGATTTCGGCGGGCGGGCGGCTGGTTGCCCCATTGCTGGCGGCGGGCAGCGAGCATGTGGAACTCGACCTGGGCCGCAAGTCGCTGCGCACGCTGGGTCGAATCGGCGCGCTGCGGCGGGTGTTGCGCGAAATCAAGCCGGACATCGTGCATGCCCGCTCGCGGCTGCCGGCATGGCTTGGCTGGTGGGCGCTCAAGGGGATGGCGCCGCGGCCGCATTTCATCACCACCGTGCACGGGTTCAATACGCCGGGGAGCTACAGCGCGATCCTGCTGCGCGGCGAGCGGGTGATCGCGGTATCGCAGACCCTGCGCGATTACGTGCTCAGCCATTACCGCTGGCTGGAGCCGGGCCGGGTGCGGGTGATTCCGCGCGGGATCGATCCGGCGGAGTTCCCTTACGGCCATCGACCCGACGATGCGTGGCAAAAGGCTTTCTTCACCGAGTATCCGCAGCTGACTGGCGCGCCGTTGCTGACCCTGCCCGCGCGCGGCACGCGGCTGAAGGGTCACCATGATGCGATCGAGTTGCTGGCGAATCTCAAGCGCCGCGGCATCGAGGCGCGCCTGCTGCTGCTGGGGGTCGTCGAAGCGGGCCGCGAGACCTACCTGGCGGAGTTGCGCGAACTGGTCCGCGCGCGCGGGTTGACCTCGCAGGTCGTGCTGGCGCCGCCGCGCAGCGATGTCCGCGACATCTTCGCGGTATCGGCGCTGGTGCTGCAGTTGTCGAACAAGCCCGAGTCCTTCGGGCGCACCGTGGTCGAGGCGCTGTCGTTGTGCCGGCCGGTGCTCGGTTACGCGCACGGCGGCGTCGGCGAGCTGCTGGCTGAGCTTTATCCGGCCGGCCGCGTGACGCCTGGCGATCGCGAACGCCTGGTGGAACGTGCCGCGGAGTTGCTGCGGGTGGCGCCGTCGATCTCGCCGCTGCAGAGCTATCAGCTGACCGACATGCAGCAAGCCACCCTGGCGCTGTACCAGGAAGTGGCCGGCTAGGATTGCCCTGATCCATGCCGGGTGCGCGGAACAGATCAGCGCATCCCTGGCTCGCCTACAATGCGTGACCGCCTGCGCTCCGGGCAACGCAAGATTCCTTGGCATGATCTCATCCGGCATGAATTCGTTCGGCGCCTCGCTCAAGGCCGCGCTGCGTTCCCCGTTGCTGCCGTTCTGGCTGGTGATCGCACTGCTGCCGTTCGGGCGCAGTTCGGAGCTGGGCACCTTGTTGTGCCTGCTGGGCGTACTGCTGCTGTTCGCACGCGAGCCGCGCGCGCTGCGGCAGCACGCGGGCGCGCGCCTGCTGCTGTGGCTGCTGGCCGCCTATGTCGGGGCGGCGCTGTTGTCGGCATTCGACGCGATCATGCCCGGCAAGAGCTGGAGCACCGTGGCCGGCCTGCTGCGCTATGCGCCGCTGGGCCTGTACGCGTGCTTCGCGATCCGTCGCGACAGCAAGCTGCAGACGCTGTATGTCGCCGTGGCGCTGGTGCTGGCGTTGTGGGTCGCCGATGCGTGGCTGCAGGCGCTGACCGGCTGGAGCCTTGGCGGTCATGCCGAAGCCGAGCGGGTCTCCGGCATCTTCGGCGCGGGCAATCTGAAGCTGGGGCCGACGCTGGCCGTGCTGTCGCCGTTCGCGCTGTGGGCGGCGCGTCGTCGCTGGGGCCTGCCGGGCCTGCTGTTCGCCTTCGCACTGATCCTGGGGCCGGTCCTGCTGGCCGGTTCGCGTGCGGCGTGGTTGTGCTACGGCCTGGTGGCGCTGGGATTCATCTGGCGCGAGGCGAGCTCGCCGCGGCGCTTTGCAGGGTACTGCGCGATCGTGGCGCTGCTGCTGGCGGCAGCCGGCGGCATCGCCTGGAACACCTCGGCGCGCTTCGATGCCCGGATGGATCGCACCTTGCTCGCCCTGCGCGGCACGGACCGGTCGGTGGATGCCGCGCTCAGCGGCCGGCTCGATATCTGGCACACCAGCATCGAGATGATCGCGGCGCACCCGTTCAATGGCGTCGGTGTGCGCGGTTTCCGCTACGCCTATCCGCACTACGCACCGGCGAACGACCATTTTCTGGTCGCCGAATCGTGCGGCGCGGGCGAGGGCGCCTGTCATGCGCATCAGCTGGTACTGGAGATCCTCACCGAAACCGGCGCGCTCGGCTTGCTGCTGTGGCTGGCTGCCGCCGTCCTGGCGTGGCGGGCATGGCGTCGGGTCGGCCCGGCGGCGCGCGCGCGGGCCTTTCCGGTCACCCTGGCGCTGGGCGTGATGCTGTTTCCGCTGAACACCCATCTGGCCTTCTATTCGGCCTGGTGGGGGTTGCTGTTCGCGTGGCTGCTCGGACTGTGGTGCGCCGCGTTGTACGTCGAGCCGGCAGCCGGCGGAGATGCATGAGCGGGTATGGTCGATGCTGCCCTGGTCGTCGGCGGTCAGGCGCCTGAAGGTCGCCGTCGCGGTGCCGTCATGCGGGTTCCCGGTGGCGGGCCGCCGAGGCATGCGTCGCTTCGCCGAGGATGCGCACGAAGTCGGCGGCGATGACGCCGGTGCTGAAGTGCCGCTGCACGTAATCGCGCGTCGCCGCCGCCATCGGCTGGCGATGGGCCGGGTCGCACAGCCTGAGGATCGCATCGCGCCACGCATCGACGTCGCCCGGCGGCAGCAGCATCCCGGTCACGCCCGCTTGCAGCGTCTCCGGGACGCCGCCGACATCGCTGCCCAGCACCGGCACGCCGGCCGCCTGCGCCTCGATCGACACCCGTCCGAAGGTTTCCGGCAGGATCGAGGGAAACGCCAGCACCGATACCGCGCTGTACCAGGGGTGCACGTCGTGGATCCAGCCGGCGAAATGGTGGCGCCCGGCCATCGGCTGGGCGGCGACCCGGTCGCGCAGCGACGGCGCGTCCGGTCCGTCGCCCAGCCACAGGCAATGCAGCCGGGGCTCCTGCGCCATCGCCTGGTTGGCGGCGTCCAGCAGGGTGAAGATGCCCTTGCCCGCGTGAATGCGGCCGAAGTAGCCCAGCACGATGGCATCCTCGCGGATGCCGAGCGTCTGCAGGATCGCGCTGCGCCGCTGCGCGTCGGGCCGGCACAGCGCCGTGTTCACCGGGTTGTACAGCACCTGCACCAACCCTGGCGGCGTGCCGCGGTCGAGATAGGCCTGGCGGGCGTAGTGCGAGACGGCGAAGAATCGTTGCGCCAGGCGCGGCAGCAGATAACCGGAAACCCGGCTCATCGGCGGCGTGCGGTGACGGAACAGCGCAACCGGCAGCTTGAGCAGCCGTCCGCACAGGATCAGCGGCCAGTATTCCTTGCCGAAGTTGCCGACCAGCCAGTCCGGCCGCGCTCGTTTCACGGCGGCGAAGACCGCGGCATAGCCTCGCAGGTCGAGCACGTTGCGGAACTTGGCCGCGTGCAGGCGGACATTCGAGTTGGCCAGTCCCTGGGCGATCAGGCCATCCGGGTAGACCACCACGCCGACGTCATGGCCGGCTTCGGCCAGGGCCTGGGCGAGGGCGACGAAGTGGGATGCGGCACCGGTGTTCTCGGGGTTGGTGCCGACCAGGAGAAACTTCATGCCCGTCGATCCTCGTAGCGGGTGAACGCGCGCAGCGCGAATTGCGGCAGCAGGTGGTGGCGCGCGACCTGCACCCGCGGCAGTCGCCACGGATCCGTGCCCGGCATCGCGCGCCCGCGATGGGTCGTGGTGGCCGCGGCGTAGCCGGCCTTGCGGGCGACATCGGCGACGCGATCATCCATGTCGCCGTAGGGATAGCAGAACTGGCTCACCGGGGCGCCGATGCGATCCTCCAGTTCGGCCTTGCTGCCGTGGATCTCGTCGTGCAGTTGCACGTCGCTGCAGCGGGTCAGTCGCGGGTGGGTGCGCGTGTGGGCGCCGATCTCCATGCCGCCGTCGTGCCAGCGCCGCAGGTCCGCGACCGACATCAGCGGCTTGCGGATGCCCAGGCGTTCCGCGTCCCACGCGTTGTACCGGCCGATGCAGTCGCTGACCACGTAGCAGGTGGCGCTGAAGCCGAACCTGCGCAGCACCGGCAGCGCGGCCAGGTTGTCGGCATAGCCATCGTCGAGGGTGACCACCGCGACGCGACCCTGGCGTTCGCCGCGCAGGTAGGGCATGGCGGCCGACATGGACAGCCCGGTGTAGCCCATGCGGTGCAGCAGCCACATCTGCCGGGCGAACGCGGCGGGGCCGACGTACAGGCTGCGGTATGCGCGCAGTTCGCGCGGCGCGCGCGCGATGTTGTGGTACATGAAAATCGGCAGGGCATGTCCTCCCTGCGGCGCAACGCGTTCCATTGCCCGACTCCATTGTCGATGCGGCATCAGTGATATTTTGGCATGCGCACCGAGGCCATCGTGGAATCGCCCATGCGGCGGGTCCGGAAGGGCTTGGCCGATTGAGCCACGGGCGGAGGACGCATGCGGGACCATCGTCCGGACGCAGGCCGCCCGCATGACCGGTCCCTGTCGCGAATGCCGCATCATGACAGCAGGACAAACTTTCGCCATGCTGTCGGCGGGTCAGTAGACGTCGGGCGATCCCGGCGGCCGCGTCTTGAAGCGCTTGTGCACCCACAGATACTGTTCGGGTGCCTTGCGCACCATCTGTTCGATGCAGGCGTTGACGCGCGCGGTGTCCCCGAGCACATCCGCATCGGGGAAGGCTTCCAGCGGCGCGCCAAGATGCAATGCGTATCCCCCGGCGCCCGGCAGGCGGCGATGGGCGAACGGAATGACCACCGCGCCGGACATCCTGGCCAGGTGGTGGGTTGCCGTGATGGTGGCCGCCGGCACGCCGAAAAACGGCACGAACACGCTGTCCTTGCTGCGCATGTCCTGATCCGGCGCGTACCACAACGTGCCGCCGCCGCGCAGGTATTTCACGGTGCCGCGGATGTCGTCCTTGTCGAACATGGCCTCGGCGTAATGCAACCGCGCGCGCAGCACCGCCCATTCGAACACGGTCGAATCCATTTTCCGGTACATGCCCGCGATGCGGATGCGTTGCGAGACCAGCCGCGCGCACAGTTCCAGATGCGAGAAGTGGCCGCCGACCAGCAGCACGCCCTTGCCTTGCGCGCGTGCCGCCTCGAGATGCTGCAGCCCGTCGATGCGGGTCGGGATGCGTGCGATGCCGCGGTCGCTGCCCATCCAGCCCAGGGCGAACTCCACCAGCATCAGGCCGATGTCGCGCAGGTTGCGCTCGACCAGGCTGGCCCTGGCGGTGGCATCGAGCCCGGGAAAGCACAGCGCGATGTTGGCTTCGGCAATCCGCCGCCGCGCGGAGGGGATCCATTGCACCAGCGCGCCAAGCCGCCGCCCCAGCCACAGCAGTGCGGGATAGCGCAAATGCGCGATCAGCCAGATAATGCCCACGCCCAGCCACGCCGGCCAATGACGCGGCGACAGCAGTGAACGGGTGAAGGTGGGGCGGGGCATGCCGGGCATCGCCGGTATTGTAGTGGAGGCGGGGACGGGGGAACGGGGAACGGGGAACGGGGAACGGGGAAAAGCATAAGCCGGGAGCATGCGATCGAAGCTCGTCGCTACCGCTCCAAGAGAGTCCGTACGCAGCCCGAACCACAACCTGCGCCGCCCGCACGCGTTCCCCGTTTCCCGCTCTCGTATACTGCCGCGTCAACCAGCAAGGTTCCGACGCTTGCGCTATCTCTATACCCTCGCGATGTTTCTGGTGACGCCGCTGATGGTGGTGCGGCTGCTCATGCGCGGCGCGCGGTTGCGCCCTCCCCGCGGACGCTGGCCCGAGCGTTTCGGGTTCTTCGACGCACCGGGGTTCACCGGCAGCCTGTGGGTGCACGCCGTATCGGTCGGCGAGGTGAACGCGGCCGAGCCGTTGATCAAGGCGTTGCGCCGCGACTACCCGAATGCACCGCTGGTGATCACGACGGTCACCGCGACGGGGACCGCGCGGGTGCATCAGCTTTTCGGCGACAGCGTGTTCCAGGTCTACCTGCCGTACGACTTGCCGTTCGCGGTGAACGGTTTCCTGCGGCGGGTACGGCCGCGCCTGGCGCTGATCGTGGAAACCGAGATCTGGCCGAATCTTTATTTCGCCTGTTGTCGCAGCGGGATTCCGTTGATGATCGTCAATGCGCGGCTGTCCGAACGCTCGCTGCGCGGCTACCGGCCGATGCGCGGCGTGGTGCGCTCGGCCCTGCGCTGCGTGAGCATGATCGCCGCGCAGTCGCGCATCGACGTGGCGCGCTATCGGTTGCTGGGGGCCGACTCCCGGCACGTCGTGGTTACCGGCAACATGAAGTTCGACATGCCGATACCCGATGGTGCGGTGGCTGCGGGCGCCGCCATGCGCGAACGCTGGGGACCGGTCCGGCCGGTATGGATGGCCGCCAGCACGCATGAGGGCGAAGACGCCGTGGTGTTGCAGGCGCATCTGCAGATACTCAGGCGGTTGCCCGAAGCGCTGTTGCTGCTGGCCCCGCGTCATCCGGAGCGGTTCCGGCTGGTCGAGCACGCGGTACGCAGCCAGGGCTTCAGCGTGGCCACGTACAGCGCCGATACCGTGCCGTCGCCGCAGCATCAGGTGTTCGTGATCGATGCGATGGGACAGCTCATGCCGTTTTTCGCCGCCGCCGACGTGGCGTTCGTGGGCGGCAGCCTGGTGCCGATCGGCGGCCACAACGTGCTGGAGCCGGCGGCACTGTCCACGCCGGTGCTGGTGGGGCCGCACACCTTCAATTTCGAGGAAATCACCCGCAGCCTGATCCAGCAGGGCGGTGCCGAGCGCGTGATGAGTCCCGACCAGCTGGATCGGGACGTGTTGCAGCTGCTGAATGATCCCGGCAAACGCCAGCAGATGGGTCTGGCCGCGCAACGCCTGTTCGAGCGCGAGCGTGGCGCCGTGCAGCGGATCATGCGGATGATCGATACCCTGCTTCAGGAATAGCCGGCCCCAACCGGCAAATTCCGCGGAACGGCCGGCGCGCAGCCGGCCCGTTCCACGCGCGGCGACCGGTTACTGCAGCAACGCGTTGATCGCCTCGATGTCCTTCAGGCCGGCGGTACCGGCAGCCTGCTTGAGCAGCAGCTTGTTGAGGATGAACTGGTGCCGGGTCTGCGAGTAATTGCTTTCCGACTGGGTCAGGGTCTGAATCGCCAGCAGCACTTCGGTGAACGTCTGGGTGCCTACCTCGAAACCCGCCCGGGTGGCTTCCAGTGCTTTCTGGCCCGATTCCACCGAGGCCTTGCCGGACTGCACCTGGGAGATCCCGGCGATCACCGAACGGTAGTAGTTGAGAGTGTTCTGGATCACCTGGCGACGCTGCAGTTCCATCGAGTCGGTCGCGGCATCGCGCTGATAGATCGATTGGCGCACACGCGACTGGGTGCCGCCGCCCGCGAACAGCGGTACGTTCAGGGTCAGGCCCATCGTGACCGAATGCGGCCGGTTCGGGAAGGAAAGGGGGCGCTGGAACCAGCCGGTGCTCTTGCTGTAGCTGACGCCTGCCGTGATGGTCGGCAGGTGGCCGGCACGGGCCGCGCTGATGTTGTGTTCGGCCGTCTCCACGTTGTCCTTCTGCGCCAGAAGGTTCGGGTTGGTCTGCAAGGCCTGCTTGACCCAGGCATTCGGATCGGCCGGCACGGGCGGCTGCATGGGCAGGTCGTCGCGCAGCTTCTTGAGATGGCTGATCGGCTTGCCGGTGATGACCTTCAGTGCCTCCTTGTCGTTGGCGAGCGTGTTCTGCGCCGTGATCGTCTGCGTCCTGGCGTTCTCGTAAAACGCCTTGGCCTGATAGACGTTGGTGATCGCGGCCAGGCCGACTTTGAACTGCTGGCTGGCCTGGTCGTACTGCCGCTTGAAGGCATCTTCGTTGGCCTTGGCGTAGGTCAGCTGGTCTTCGTCGTTCAACACGCTGAAGTAGGCTTCGGTGACCCGGACGAACAGATCCTGCAGTGCGGCCCGGTAGATCTCGTCCTGTGCATCCGCGGCCGAGTGGGCCGCCTTCAGATTGTCGAACTTGCTGAAGTCCAGCACCGTCTGGCTGATCTGGCCATCGATATTTCGCGTGCGCGTGTGGCCCGTCTGGGTGGTGACCGTGATCGACTGGCCCGGGTTGTTCGGGTCCGGCACGACGGCGGTGCTGCTGCCGGTGCCGCCGTTGGTCTGGTCCAGCGACAGGCTGGCCGAGACCTGCGGCAGCAGCAGGGCCCGGGCCTGGTTCACCCCTTCGCCGGTGGCCAGTCGCGTGGCATCGGCCTGCGACAGCACCGGGTCGTTGGCGAGTGCCTGGCGGTAGGCGGAAAGCAGATCCTCGCCGTGGCTGGGTAATGAAATGGCGGCCAGGGCCAGTGCCAGGGTGAGCAGCTTCAAACGCATGGGATGTCTCGAAGGGAATCGGTCGGGGCGTAGTCAGAAAACGAAGCGCTGCGGCGGTTCGGCATGCGTCAGATAGGGCAGATCGGTCTCGAACAGGCTTTCTTCGCGGTAGTGGCCCGAACTCTCGAGCGTCAGCAGGCTGGCATGTTGCACCGGCGACAGGCCGCGCACGGCCACCATCCGGCCGCCGGGCTTGAGCCAGCCCAGCCAGCGCGGCGGGATCTCGAACACCGCGCCGGTCACCACCACGGCATCGAACAGGCCATCGGGTTGCCACGCATTGACCGCTTCGCCGGCGACCAGGCTGGCGTTGGCGACACCGGCGTCCTGCAGGCGCCGTGCGGCCGCGGCGGTGAAGTCCGCATGGATGTCCACGCTGGTCACGTGTGCCGACAGCCCGGCCAGGCAGGCGGTCAGGAACCCCGATCCGGTGCCGATTTCCAGCACCCGGTCGGTCGGCTGCAATTGCAGTGCCTGCAGCACGCGGGCTTCCAGCACGGGTTTCATCATGACTTCGCCGTGGCCCAGCGGCAGACAAAGATCGGCAAACGCGAGTTGCCGGTGCGCGGGCGCGACGAAGTCCTCGCGATGAATGCGGCTGATGACATCCAGTACCCGGCCGTCCAGTACATCCCATGGACGAACCTGGCTTTCCACCATGTTCAGTCGCGCCTGCTCGAAGTTCATAGCCATCTTGTTCATGTCTCGTGTGGATCGAAAAGGTCGGTCAAGTGCGCAAGTTTATCCCCACGGCGACAAGCCTGCCGCTTGTGCGGCAGGTCACGAAGTGCCGGAAGTCATCGCGAGCTGTTGACGGGCGTCACCCGGCGCATCGGGTGCGGCTTCTTTGCGGCGACTGAAGCGTTGATCGGGATGTTCTGGAAAATAATTGAACCGATACGTATACTAAACGCTGGATTTTCCTTTGTGAAGGTGCGGGCATGACAACGAGCACGCCAGCCAGACCCCAGGGGCCCGGTCGCCCGAAGGACATGGAGAAACGTGCGGCGATCCTGGCGGCGGCGAAGGGGCTGTTCATCCGCAACGCCTTTGCCGGTACCAGCATGGACGCGATTGCGACCGATGCAGGGGTATCCAAGCTCACGGTCTACAGCCATTTTGGCGACAAGGACAACCTGTTCCGCGAAGTGATCCGCGCGCGGATCCACGATCTGTTGCCGGAAAGTCTCTACGCCTACGACCCCCGCGTCGATATTGGCGTGACCCTGCTCGGCATCGCGCAGGCACACATGCGCATGGATTGCGAAGCGGAAAATGTCGGCACCATTCGCGCCATCCTCAGCGACTGCCGGCAGGGCAACCCCCGTTACGGCAAACTGCTTTGGGAGGAAGGGCCGGCACGTACGCATCACCTGATGGAACGGTTGCTGCAACAGGCGGTTGACGACGGTGCGCTGGAGATTCCCGTCGTGAAGACGGCGAGCGTGCAGTTCTTCTCGTTGATCAAGGGCGACCTGCTGCTGCGGCGGCTGTTCGCCTGCGATGAGTGTCCCGTGGCCGCGGCGGTGGAAATCGAGGAGATGAGCCGTACCGGCGTGGACACCTTTCTGCGCGCCTACCGACCGCGCTGACGGCGCCGCTCGCGGTCGATCTCCCTGGTCCGATGACTGCCCGCTTGCGGCAGGCAGCCTTGCGATGGCCGAGAGGAAATCAGCTGTTTTCCTGCGTGTAGCGCTGGATGCCGGCCAGGATCTCGGCCTTCGCCTCGGCCGCGCCGACCCAGCCGTCCAGCTTCACCCACTTGCCTTTCTCCAGATCCTTGTAGTGCTCGAAGAAGTGGCCGATGCGCTCCAGCCAATGCGGCGAGACGCCCTTGATGTCGCTGATGTGGGCGTAGCCCGGAAAGATCTTCGGCGCCGGTATCACCAGCAGCTTCTCGTCGCTGCCGGATTCGTCGGTCATCTTCAGCATGCCGACCGGGAGGCAGCGGATCACCGAGCCGGGGATCAGCGGCAGCGGCAGGATCACCAGCGCATCCAGCGGGTCGCCATCGCCGCCCAGCGTGCCGGGCACATAGCCGTAGTTGCACGGGTAGCGCATCGGCGTGGACAGGATGCGGTCGACGAAGATCGCACCGCTGGACTTTTCCACCTCGTACTTGACCGGCTCCGCATCCTTCGGGATTTCGATGATCACGTTGATTTCGTTCGGCACATCGCTGCCGGCACAGACGAGCTGCAGACTCATGGAAGGTCCTTGCATTGATCGGGAGTGGGCCGGGTAGGATACGTCAAATGCTGCTGCGCCGCAGCAATGGCGCGGGAATCATGGCTGCCGGCTCATCGGGTCCTTGCGCAAGACCATGGTCTATTTCAACTGGTCCCACAGGAAATCGTAGGCCAGCGCATGCATCAGCGCCGCCTGTCGGTTGTCCGCGCCGGCGCCGTGGCCGCCCTCGAGGTTTTCGTAGAACCAGACGCTCTGGTGGCCCATTGCCTGCATCTTCGCCGCCATCTTGCGCGCCTGGGCCGGGCCCACGCGATCGTCGCTGGTGGTGGTGTAGAACAGCACCGGCGGGTAGTGCCGGTCCTTCCTGACGTTCCGATACGGCGAGAAGGTCTTGATGAAGGCCCACTGCTTCGGATCGTCCGGGTCGCCGTATTCGGCGATCCACGAGGCGCCGGCGTCGAGGTGGGTGTAGCGCTTCATGTCGAGCAGCGGCACTTCGCAGGCGATCGCGCCGAACAGCCGGGGGTACCGGGTGAGCATGTTGCCCATCAGCAGGCCGCCGTTGCTGCCGCCTTCGGCGCCGAGGTGCTTGGCGGTAGTGACGCCGCGCCTGACCAGGTCCTCGGCCACCGCGGCGAAGTCCTGGTAGGCCTTGGGCCGGTTCGCCTGCAGCGCCGCCTGGTGCCAGGCGGGGCCGTATTCGCCGCCGCCGCGGATGTTGGCGATGACGTACACGCCGCCGCGATCCAGCCAGGCGCGGCCGATGCTGCCGCTGTAGTGGGGCAGCAGCGAGATCTCGAAACCGCCGTAGCCGTAGAGCAGGGTGCGGTTGGAGCCGTCGAGCTTGATTCCCTTCGGCGCGATCTCGAAGTAGGGCACGCGGGTGCCGTCCCGCGAGCGGACAAAGTGCTGGCTGACGACGAAATTGGAGGCATCGAAGAACGCCGGTTCCTGCTTGATCGTCTCGGCCGGCACGCTGCCCAGCACGCCGCGCTCCAGCGAAGACGGGGTGAGGAAACCGGTCACGTCGAGCCAGTATTCGTCGCTGTGGTCGGGATCGGTGTCGACCACGCTGATCGTGCTCATCGCCGGCGCGCCGGACATCGCCGTGCGCGTCCAGGTACCGGTGGTAGCGCCGCCTGCCGGCGGCGTGAGCAGTTCCAGCCGGCTCTTGACGTCGTCCAGCACGTCCAGGATCAGGTGGTGCCGGGTCCAGTCGTAGGAGGCCAGCGAGGTATGCGCGTCCGGCTTGAACAACACGCTGAAGCGACGCTTGCCGGCCATGAAGTCGTCGTAGTTCGTCGCCAGCAATGCACCGGAGGGATAGCTGGTGCCACCCACGGTCCAGGCCGAGCGGGTCTGCACCAGCAGCCACTCGCGATGGGCGCCGGCGATGGCGTCCGTCGGCACCTCGACCCGCGTGAGTTTCTTGCCGTCGCGCTGATACAGCTCGCCGTGGAAGAAGTCCTTCGCGACGGTGACGAAATCACGCTCGAAGCCGGGCGTGCGGTCGTGCGTGGCGCTGACGGCGAGATCGGTGGGCTTGCCGGCGTAGACCGTGGTTGCCGCGGACAGCGGCGTGCCGCGCTTCCATTCCTTGACGATGCGCGGATAGCTCGATGCGGTCATCGTGCCGGGGCCGAAGTCGGTGCCGACGTAGATCGTGTCGCCGTCGATCCAGCCGGCGTCGGTCTTTGCCAGCGGCAAATCGAAACCGCCCTTGACGAAGGACCTGGTCGGAATGTCGAATTCGCGAACGTTCACCGCATCCCCGCCGTCCGGCGACAGCGAGATCAGGCAGCGCTCGTACTTCGGCTTCAGGCACTGGACACCCTTGAACACCCAGCGCTTGCCTTCGGCCTTGTTCAGCGCGTCGAGGTCGAGCAGCACGTCCCACCGCGGATCGGCCTTGCGGTACTCGGCCAGCGTGGTGCGGCGCCAGAGGCCGCGCGGGTGCGCGTGGTCGCGCCAGAAGTTGTAGAGGTAGCCGCCCATCCGGCTTACCTCGGGGATGCGCGCGTCGGAGTCGAGTACCGCGAGGATGCTGTCGCGGGTTTGCGTGAACTCGGCGTTGTCGAGGAATCGTCTGGCCGTCACGGCATTTTCGGCCTTGACCCAGGCCATCGGGCGGGCGCCGTGGATGTCCTCCAGCCACAGGTAGGGATCGTCGTCGGCGTGGCGGTCTGCGAGTGGTGCTTTGACGGGTTTGCTGTCGTGGGCGCCGGCGTGATTCATGCCCGCCAGTGTGAGGCCAAGTGCCAGCATCAGCCAGAGCGGTTTCATGGTGGGTCCCTGCGGGCGGTGGATTGCAGTTTGAGCGTAATCGTCTGGAAGCATGGCTGCCTGTGGCTAAAGTCAGGCATGAAAACTGAAAAGACAAAGCCCCGCACGAGGCGGGGCTTTGTTGTGGCTTGCTGCGGCGTGGCCCTCACCCCTTGGCAGAGCGGGGCTTTGTTGTGGTTCGCGGCAGAGTGGAGGCCCTCACCCCTTGCCCTCTCCCGCAAGCGGGAGAGGGAGAGTCGGTGCCGAGCGGGAGCGCTCATCGGGGGAACTGCGGTAACCCCACGGCTGATCGCTACAAAAGAGGTATGAGCAACAGGGCCACGATGTTGATGATCTTGATCAGCGGGTTGATCGCCGGTCCGGCGGTGTCCTTGTACGGATCGCCCACGGTGTCGCCGGTGACCGCGGCCTTGTGCGCCTCGGAGCCCTTGCCGCCATGATGGCCGTCCTCGATGTACTTCTTGGCGTTGTCCCACGCGCCGCCGCCGGTGGTCATCGAGATCGCCACGAACAGGCCGGTGACGATGGTGCCGATCAGCACGCCGCCCAATGCCTTCGGCCCCAGCAGCAAGCCGACCACGATCGGTACCGCCACGGGCAGCAGCGACGGCAGGATCATCTCGCGGATCGCCGATTTGGTCAGCATGTCCACCGCACGCGAGTATTCCGGCTTGGCGGTGCCCAGCATGATCCCGGGGATTTCGCGGAACTGGCGGCGCACTTCGACCACCACGGCACCCGCCGCGCGACCGACCGCCTCCATCGCCATCGCGCCGAACAGGTAGGGGATCAGGCCGCCGATCAGCAGGCCGATGATCACCATGTGATCGGACAGGTCGAAGGTGGTGCTGACGTAAGCGGCACCGGCCTTCGCCGCCTTGGCCCCCAGCTCGACATCGAGGTTGTGGGTGTAGTCGGCGAACAGCACCAGTGCGGCCAGTGCGGCCGAGCCGATCGCGTAGCCCTTGGTCACCGCCTTGGTGGTGTTGCCTACGGCGTCCAGCGGATCGGTGATGCCGCGCACTTCCGGCGGCAGGTCGGCCATCTCGGCGATGCCGCCGGCGTTGTCGGTGATCGGGCCGTAGGCGTCCAGCGCCACGATCATGCCGGCCATCGACAGCATCGCGGTGGCTGCGATCGCGATGCCGTACAGGCCGCCCAGGCTGTAGGCGGCCAGGATTGCTGCGCAGATCACGATCACCGGCATCGCGGTCGATTTCATCGAGACGCCCAGGCCCGCGATGATGTTGGTGCCGTGGCCGGTGGTGGAAGCGGCGGCGATATGCCGCACCGGCTTGAACTGCGTGCCGGTGTAGTACTCGGTGATCCACACGATCGCGCCGGTCAGCGCCAGGCCGATCAGCGAGCAGCCCCACAGGTTCAATGCGCCATGGCTGAAGCCGGGCATCAGCCGGGTGGTGATCGGGTAGAACGCGGCGGCGGCGAGCACCGCCGAGACGACCACGCCCTTGTACAGCGCGCCCATGATCGAGCCGCCGTCCTTCACCTTGACGAACAGCGTGCCGATGATCGAGGCGATGATGGAGATCCCGCCAAGCAGCAGCGGGTACAGCACCGCGTTGGTGCCTGTGCCGGAAAGCGTCAGGCCGCCCAGCAGCATGGTGGCGATCACCGTCACCGCATACGTCTCGAACAGGTCGGCCGCCATGCCCGCGCAGTCGCCCACGTTGTCGCCCACGTTGTCCGCGATCACCGCGGGGTTGCGCGGGTCGTCCTCGGGAATGCCGGCCTCGACCTTGCCCACCAGATCGGCGCCGACGTCGGCGCCCTTGGTGAAGATGCCGCCGCCCAGCCGCGCGAAGATCGAGATCAGCGAGCTGCCGAAGGCCAGGCCGACCAGCGCATGCAGCGCCGGTTCGCCGGTGATGCCCATCTGCTCAAGGACCTTGTAGTAGCCGGCGACGCCGAGCAGGGCAAGTCCCACCACCAGCATGCCGGTGATCGCGCCGCCGCGGAACGCCACGTCCATCGCCGGGCTCAAGCCACGGCGCGCGGCTTCGGCGGTGCGCACGTTGGCGCGCACCGAGACGTTCATGCCGATGTAGCCGGTGGCTCCGGAAAGCAGCGCGCCGAGCAGGAAACCGATCGCGGTCGGCCATTTGAGAAACACGCCGATCAGCACGAACAGCACAGCGCCGACCATGGCGATGGTGGTGTACTGACGGTTGAGGTAAGCGCGGGCGCCTTCCTGGATGGCTGCCGCAATCTCCTGCATCCGTGCATTGCCCGGCGATTGCGCCAGGATCCAGCGCGCCGAAAACGCACCATACAAGATCGCCACTACCGCACACGCCAGAACGATCCACCAGCCATACTGCTGCAGCATCGGAGCCTCCCATGAGTTGTCACCCTGATCCCCGGGGTTGTCGACGGACAAGCCGGGGACGACCGCCCAGGACGGGCGGACCCGCGGAGTATAGACAGACGATGTGGCACACGCTGTTGTGCGGCGCAATGTCGCACGAGTGCGGTCCACGAGCGCGCCACGGAAAGGCCGGGCACGGAAGCCTGGCCCCTGGTTCTCGATGCGGCGGTGCCGGGCAGCGCGAATGCTGGCGCATTGCGCCGCGGCAACCGGGGTGATGCCGGTGGCGGCAGCGACCGGTGGATGGTCCGCAGGGTGACGGCTGCAGCATGGCCGTCGTCACCCTGGCCGTTCCATCGCGGGAACCTGTGCCCGCGCGCCACGGCGGGTTCAGGCGGCTCGCTTCGGTCACGGCCCGGTCTCGGGCGCGGCGCCGGCCGGCGCGCGTGCCGTGCGGACTCAGCGCAACGCGGTGAAGTCCGCCAGTTTCCTGCGCACGGCAACATTCCTGAGCTGCACGTAGCACGGCAGGCCGTCCTTGCCGTACGGCAACGGCGCCTCGCCGCGGATCAGCGGCAGAAGATAGCGGCGGGCGGCGGCGGTGATGCCGAAGCCGTCGCGGCTGATGAAGTTTTTCGGCATCTTCTTCTCGCGATTGGCGATCTTCGCCAGCGCCGCCGGTTCGATCTTCCAGCGATACGGGGCATCGCTGCCGCGCACGATGACCGGCATCACGGCGTTCATGCCGGCCAGCGCGTAGTCGACCGCGGCCTTGCCGACCGCAAAAGCCTGTTCGGCATCGACCGCGGAGGCGGCATGTCGCGCGGAGCGCTGCAGGTAGTCGGGCACCGCCCAGTGGTATTTGTAGCCGAGCTTTTCCTGCACCAACGCGGCCAGCACCGGCGCCACGCCGCCGAGCTGGGCGTGCCCGAACGCGTCGCGCGTGCCCGCCTCGGCGAGGAACTGGCCGGCGGCGTTGCGCACGCCCTCGGAGGCGACCACGGTGCACCAGCCGACGCGTTCGACGGTGGCCTTCACCTTGGCCAGGAAGGCCGCTTCGTCGAACGGGTTCTCGGGGAACAGGATGACGTGCGGCGCCGCATCCGGGCCTTCGCCGGCGAGGCCGGAGGCGGCGGCGATCCAGCCGGCGTGGCGACCCATCACTTCGAGGATGAACACCTTGGTCGAGGTCTCGGCCATCGAGGCGACATCGAGGCTCGCTTCCAGCGTGGAGATCGCGGTGTACCTGGCGACCGAACCGAAGCCGGGGCAGCAGTCGGTCACCGCCAGGTCGTTGTCCACCGTCTTCGGCACGCCGATGCAGCGGATGTCGTAGCCCAGGGCCTTGCCGATCTGCGAGATCTTCAAGGCCGTGTCGGCCGAATCGTTGCCGCCGTTGTAGAGGAACCAGCGGATGTCGTGCGCGCGGAACACCTCGATCAGCCGTTCGTACTCGGCGCGGTTCGCCTCCAGCGACTTCAGCTTGTAGCGGCAGGAGCCGAACGCGCCGCCGGGGGTGTGGCGCAGCGCGGCAATCGCGGCCTTCGATTCCTTCGAGGTGTCGATCAGCTCTTCGCGCAGCGCGCCGAGGATGCCGTTGCGGGCGGCGTAGACCTTTACGCCGCGGGCGCGCGCGGCATCGATCACGCCGGCGGCGGTGGCATTGATCACCGCGGTCACGCCGCCGGACTGGGCGTACAGCAAGTTACCGGCGACGGCGGGCAGGGGGCGGGTTGAGCTCATGGGCATCCTCGGTGGGCAGCGGTGGTGTACGGATGGTCGGTGGCAAATCTTTCAGCAACAGGTACTTGGCGGCAAGTGGCGAACGAATCTGTTTGACGGCACCCGGTGCAGACGCTAATTTGACCACTCATTCTGGGAATCTGTCGGGCAGCTGCAGTGTGCGGCCACCCCGCCAAACGTGTGGAGCATTATGCGACTTGTCCTACTAGGCGCGCCCGGCTCGGGCAAAGGGACGCAGGCTGCCCGGCTCAAGGCGGCATTGGGCGTGCCGCATGTCTCGACCGGCGACATGCTGCGTGCCGCGGTAGCGGCAGGCACGGCGATGGGACTGAAGGCCAAGGCGGTGATGGATGCCGGTCAACTGGTTTCCGACGACATCCTGCTCGGCATGCTGGAGGATCGTCTTGCGCAGGAAGACGCCAGGGCCGGTTTCATCCTGGATGGCTACCCGCGCAACCTCGCCCAGGCCGATGCGCTCGATCACCTGCTGGCCCGGATCGGTCAGCCGCTGGATGCGGTCGTCAAGCTCAAGGTGCCCAGCGAGGTGATCGTGGGCCGCTGCGAAATCCGCTTCAAGGCCGAGGGACGCGCCGACGACAACCCGGACACGGTGCGCAAGCGGCTGGACATCTACGCCGAACAGACGGCGCCGGTGGCGGATTTCTACGCCAGGCGGGGCAAGCTGCAGGTCGTCGACGGGGTCGGCGAGCTCGACGAGATCACGGCGCGGGTCAAGCGCGCGCTGCACGCCGAGTCGGCCACCGCCGGCAACTGAGCGGCACGGACCATCGCCGTGTCATGCGGCGCGTCATCATGCGCCGCGCGGCGCCACGTTTTCACGCAACGGGTTATCCATGCGCCTGCATATCCTCGGCATCTGCGGCACCTTCATGGGCGGCGTCGCCGCGTTGGCGCGCGAGCTCGGACTGAGCGTCGAGGGTTCCGACGCGAACGTCTATCCGCCGATGAGCGACCAATTGCAGGCGCTGGGTATCGAACTGATGCAAGGTTATGCGGCGGAACATCTGCAGCCGGCGCCGGATCTGGTGGTGGTAGGCAACGCGATGACCCGCGGCAATCCCGCGGTGGAGTACATGCTGGATCGGCGTCTGCGCTACATCTCCGGCCCGCAGTGGCTGGGCGAAACCGTGCTGGCGCAGCACGAGGTGCTTGCGGTGGCTGGCACCCACGGCAAGACCACCACCAGCAGCCTGCTGGCGCATCTGCTGGAGAGTGCCGGCATGGCGCCGGGTTTCCTGATCGGCGGCGTGCCGGGCAATTTCGGGGTGTCGGCGCGGTTGGGGGCAAAAGGGGCAAAAGGGGGTCAGAGTCACTTTTGTGGGAAAAGTGACTCTGACCCCCTTTCGCCTCCTGCCCCCCTTTTGCGGCCGTTTGTCATCGAGGCGGACGAATACGACACCGCGTTCTTCGACAAGCGCTCGAAGTTCGTGCACTACCGTCCGCGCATCGCGATCCTGAACAATCTCGAGTACGACCATGCCGACATCTTTCCCGACGTGGCCGCGATCCAGCGCCAGTTCCATCACCTCGTGCGCACGGTGCCGGGCAATGGCCGGCTGATCGTCAACGCCCACGACGAGCACCTTGCCGAAGTGCTGGCGATGGGCTGCTGGACGCCGGTGGAAACCTTCGGCATCGGCCGCGGCGATTGGCAGGCAAGCCTGATCGAGGCGGACGGCTCGGCCTTCGTCGTGCATCGCCGGGGCGAGCGGATCGGCGAGGTGCGCTGGCCGCTGCTGGGCAGGCACAGCGTGATGAATGCGCTCGCCGCGCTCGCTGCCGCGACGGCGACGGGTGCCGATCCGCACGCGCTGCTTGGCGCATTCGCCACCTTCGAAGGCGTGAAACGGCGGATGGAAGTGGTGGGCGAGGTCGATGGCGTGCGCGTCTACGACGACTTTGCCCATCACCCCACCGCGATCGCCACGACCCTGGCCGGCCTGCGCGCCAGGGTCGGCGCGGCACGCATCCTGGTGGCGTTGGAGCCTCGCTCGAACTCGATGCGCCAGGGCGCGCATGCGCAGGCGCTGGCGCCCTCGCTGGCCGATGCCGATGCCGTGCTGTTGCTGCAGCGCCCGGGACTGGCGTGGGATGCCGGCCGTGTCACCGCGGCACTGGGCGGCCGCGGCAGCACGGTACCGACGGTGGATGCGCTGATCGATGCGCTGCGCGGCCAGGTGCAGCCGGGCGACCAGGTCGTCTTCATGTCCAATGGCGGTTTCGAGGCCGCGCCCCGGCGTTTCGTGGAGAGCCTGCGGCGGCATTGAGGCGGCGTTCCCTGCCGGAAGTCGGGGCCGTGCACCGCGACGGGCAGGCACCGGGAATCGTCCGGATCGTGGTCGGCGGCGGTGGCAGTGGCTAGACTGAGCCGATGGTTGTGCGGACTCCACTCATCGAGATGCCCTTGTTCCCGCTCCCCGCGGTGCTGTTTCCCGGCGGCCAGCTGCAGTTGCGCATTTTCGAGCCGCGCTATCTCGATCTGGTCCGCGAATGCACCCGCCAGGGCGCCGGTTTCGGCGTCTGCCTGATCCTGCGGGAGGCCGGGTCGGGAACGCCGGCAGCGCCGGCGGGCATCGGCACGGTGGCCCGCATCAGCGACTTCGATCGCGATGACGATGGACTGCTGGGCATCGTCGCCGAGGGTGGTTCGCGTTTCCGGGTCGAGCGCAGCAGGGCGCGATCCGATGGGCTGCTGCGCGGCGACGTGGAGGTGTGGCCGGCGGAACCGGCACTGGCGGTACCGGTGGAGTTTGCCCTGCTGCAAAGCATCCTGGAGCGGCTGATCGAGACGATGTCGCCGCATTGGCGGCAGGCGCCACGCAGTGCCTACGAGGATGCGAGCTGGCTGGGGTTTCGTCTGGCCGAGCTGTTGCCGCTGGAGCCGATCGAGCAACAGCACATGCTGGAGTTGAACGATCCGCTGCTGCGGCTGGCGGAACTGCGCGACACCCTGCCGCGATTTCAGCGCGGGTGAGCGGCCGTCGTCCGACGGACTGCTAAACTTCCGCATCCAGCATGGAGTCGATGCACATGGGCGATCTGTCCGGCAAGACCTTGTTCATCACCGGAGCCTCGCGCGGCATCGGCCTGGCGATTGCGCTGCGCGCCGCGCGCGACGGCGCCAATATCGCGATCGTCGCCAAGAGTGCCGTGGCCAATCCGAAATTGCCGGGCACGATCCATACCGCCGCCGCCGCCATCGAGGCCGCCGGCGGCCGGGCGCTGGCGCTGCAGGTGGATATCCGCGAGGAGGAACAGGTGCGCGCCGCCGCCGCGCAGGCTGCCGGGCATTTCGGCGGCATCGACATCGTGGTCAACAACGCCAGTGCGATCTGGCTGGCCGGCACCGTCGAGACACCGATGAAACGCTTCGACCTGATGCACCAGGTCAATACCCGCGGCACCTTCCTGGTGACCCAGAGCTGCCTGCCCTACCTGAAGCAGGCCGCCAATCCGCACGTGCTGATGCTGTCGCCGCCGCCGAATCTCGACCCGAAGTGGTTCGCGCCGCACACCGCCTACACCATCGCCAAATACGGCATGAGCCTGTGCGTGCTGGGCATGAGCGCGGAGTTCGCCGCGCTGGGCATCGCGGTGAACGCATTGTGGCCGCGCACGGTGATCGCCACCGCGGCGATCGCGATGATCGACGGGGTGCGCGCCGAGCATTGCCGCACGCCGGAGATCGTGGCCGATGCCGCGCATGCCGTTCTGACGCGATCATCGCGGGGTTTTACCGGCCATTTCGCGATCGACGAGGACGTGCTGCGCGAGGACGGCGTGGTCGATTTCGACCGTTACGCCGTGCAGCCGGGCATGCCGCTGCTGCCGGATCTGTTTCTCGGCTGACGATGAACGGCGGGGCCGCCCGCGATCGCGGCCGCCCGGGTCGGGCATCGGGTTCGTGCAATGCCATCGGCCAGGACTTACGATGCCTCGCCCGCAAGCCGGCCGGCACTGCCGCAGGCCGCAACCACAGCCATGCCACCGCACGGAATATCCATGCCAGCACACGACACCCGTCTGATCGATCTCGGCAAGCGCTACTGGCTGCCGGTGTACAAACCGCGTGAACTGATACTCGACCATGGCAAAGCCGCGCGGGTGTGGGACATGGAAGGTCGCGACTACGTCGACTTCGGCGCCGGCATCGCGGTGAACGCGCTCGGCCACCAGGATCCGGATCTGCTGGCGGCGCTCACCGCCCAGGCGCACAAGCTCTGGCACAGCAGCAACGTGTTCTACACCGAGCCGCCGCTGCGCCTCGCCGAGGAGCTGGTGGGCGCGAGCGGCTTCGCCGAGCGCGTGTTCCTCTGCAACTCCGGCGCCGAGGCCAACGAGGCGGCGATCAAGCTGGTGCGCAAGTGGGCGGCTGCGCAGGGGCGCGATGCGGACAAGCGCGTCATCGTCACCTTCAAGGGTTCGTTCCACGGCCGCACCCTGGCCACCGTCACCGCCACCGCGCAGCCGAAATACCAGGAAGGCTACGAGCCGCTGCCGGGCGGTTTCCGCTATCTCGACTTCAACGATGCCGACGCGCTGGCGGCGGCCTTCACCGCCGGCGACATCGCCGCGGTGATGCTGGAGCCGGTGCAGGGCGAGGGCGGCGTGCTGCCGGCCGCGCCGGGTTTCCTGCGGCGGGTGCGCGAACTGTGCGACGCGCACGGCGCGCTGCTGGTGCTGGACGAGATCCAGTGCGGCATGGGCCGCACCGGCACGCTGTTCGCGCACGTGCAGGACGGCGTGAAGCCCGACATCGTGACCCTGGCCAAGGCGCTCGGCTGCGGTTTTCCGATCGGTGCGATGCTGGCCGGCCCGAAGGTGGCCGAGGTGATGCAGTACGGCGCCCACGGCACCACCTTCGGCGGCAATCCGATGGCCGCTGCGGTGGCGCGCGCGGCATTGCGCAAGCTGGCCTCGCCCGAGGTGCTGGCGAACGTGGCCGCGCAGGCGCAGGCCTTGCGCGACGGGCTGGCGGCGATCGATGCGGAACTGCAGGTATTCGACGAGGTGCGTGGCCGCGGGCTGATGATCGGCGCGGCGCTGGCGCAGGCGTATCGGGGCAAGGCCGGCGAGATCCTCGACCATGCCGCCGCGCACGGCCTGCTGCTGCTGCAGGCCGGCCCGGACGTGCTGCGTTTCGTGCCGCCGCTGACGATCGGCGCCGACGAACTGGCCGAGGGCCTGCAGCGCCTGCGTGCCGCGCTGGTCGCCTTCACCGCGGCCTGCCCGTCATGAAATACCTGCACACCATGGTACGCGTGCGCGACATCGATGCCTCGCTGCGTTTCTACTGCGAGGGCCTGGGTCTCGGCGAAGTACGTCGCATGGAGAACCCGCAAGGCAGGTACACCCTGGTGTTCCTCGCCGCGCCGGACAGTCCCGAGGCCGAGATCGAGCTGACCTGGAACTGGGATTCCGCCGAGGACTACGGCAGTGCGCGCAACTTCGGCCACCTCGCGTTCCGCGTGGAGGACATCTACGCCACCTGCCAGCGCCTGATGGACATGGGCTACACCATCCATCGCCCGCCGCGCGACGGCCACATGGCGTTCGTGCGCTCGCCCGACCTGATCCCGGTCGAGCTGCTGCAGGACGGCCACCTGCCGCCGCAGGAGCCGTGGGTCTCGATGCCGAACAGCGGCACCTGGTGAATGGCGCCGCGCCGCCCGTGCATGGGCGGCTCCCGGCTCAGCCCTTCGCCGCGTGCAGCGCTTCGCGCGCGGCCTGCAGGGTGTCGGCGATGTCCCGATCGCTGTGTGCGCTGGAGAGGAAACCCGCCTCGAACGCGCTGGGCGCCAGGTACACGCCGCGCTCCAGCATGCCGTGGAAGAAGCGGTTGAACAGCGCGGTGTCGGCCGCGGTGGCCTGCGCGTAGCTGGTTACCTTTTCCCTGCTGAAGAACAGGCCGAACATGCCGCCCACGCGGTTGGTGCTGAACGGCACGCCTTCGCCGTCGGCCACTGATTGCAGGCCGTCGCAGAGCAGGCGCGTGCGCGCGGCGAGCGTGTCGTGGAAGCCCGGCGCCTGGACCAGTTCCAGCATCGCCAGCCCGGCCGCCATCGCCACCGGATTGCCGCTGAGCGTGCCGGCCTGGTAGATCGGGCCGGCCGGGGCCACCTGTTCCATCAGCTCGCGCCGGCCGCCGTAGGCGCCCACCGGCATGCCGCCGCCGATGATCTTGCCGAAGGTGGTCAGGTCCGGCGTCACGCCGTAGCGCGCCTGCGCACCGCCCAATGCCACCCGGAAGCCGGTCATCACCTCGTCGAAGATCAGCAGCGCGCCGTGCCGCGTGCACAGTTCGCGCAGGCCCTGCAGATAGCCGTCCACCGGCGGAATGCAGTTCATGTTGCCGGCCACCGGCTCGATGATCAGGGCGGCGATCTCGCCGCCCTGTTCCGCGAACAGCGCCTGGGCGGCAGCCGGATCGTTGTAGGGCAGGGTGAGCGTGAGGTCGGCGCTCGCCTTCGGCACGCCGGGCGAGGTGGGTACGCCGAAGGTCAGCGCGCCCGAGCCGGCCTTCACCAGGAAGCTGTCGCCATGGCCGTGGTAGCAGCCCTCGAATTTCACGATCTTCGCGCGGCCGGTGGCGCCGCGGGCAAGGCGGATCGCGGACATGGTGGCCTCGGTGCCCGAGTTCACCATGCGCACCATTTCCACCGACGGCACCAGCTTCGCGATGGTCTCGGCCATCGTCACCTCGGCCGGGCAGGGCGTGCCGAAGGAGAGCCCGTCCTTCACCGCGCGCTCCACCGCCTCGCGCACCGCAGGGTGGTTGTGGCCCACGATCATCGGCCCCCACGAGCCGACGTAATCGATGTAGCGCGTTCCCTCGACATCCCACAGGTACGCGCCATCGGCGCGTGCGGTGAAAAACGGTTCGCCGCCCACCGACTTGAAGGCTCTGACCGGCGAGTTGACGCCGCCAGGCATCAGGTTGCGTGCGCGCTGGAAGAGTTCGTGATTGGTCGTCATGACGGTGTTCCGGAAGTCGAGGGATACAGATCGGTGAAGCACGGTGCGGCGTTGCGCGCGTCGGTGGCGCCAAATACGGCCGAGACCGCGGCCAGATGGGCGGCACCCGCAGCAACCGCCGCGGCGCCATTGTCCGGTGTGATGCTGCCGACCGCCACCCGCGGCACGCCCGGCGCGGCGCTTTGCCTCAGCCGCTCGGCCGGCACCTGCGGCGCCAGGGTCGTCGTCATCCGTGCCCAGCTGCACGCCATTCGCAGCCACTGCCCGTGCCGGGGCGATGTCATGGGATGCGCGAGCCGGCGTCGACTATGACACATGCTTTCGCATTGCCGGATGAGTTGCGAGAATGCACCATTCCGACGTGTTCAAAGAAGACCGACAATGAGCCAGAGTTCCACCAAGGCCGTATTCATGCGCAAATGGATGTGCGTCGTGTGCGGGTACATCTATGACGAGGCCGAGGGCGTTCCCGATGAAGGCATCGCCCCGGGCACGCGCTGGGAAGATGTTCCCGCGACCTGGACCTGTCCGGACTGCGGCGCCACCAAGGATGATTTCGAGATGATCGAAATCGACTGAAAGCTTCTTCCTGCCACCAAACGGCCCGATCTTGCCCGGCGGTTGACCGGGCCATCTGCTCTGATGCTCCTGCGCACAGTCCGGTGCGCGCCATTTCCAAAGGAGCACCCCATGCGACAGTTCATACCTTTCGAAGATGATTGGGACGCCCTTGAGCGGCTCAGCCTCGAGGCATTGATCCCTTTTCGCGTCGGCATGCTGGGCAAGTCGGATGCGATGGCCCAGGCCACGGTCCCCGCTGCGTCATCGGTCTTTGGTGCGGAGCCGCTCCGCGTGCCGATGTCGCGCGCCGTGCCTGCCGAGAGCGCCGGCGCCTGATCGGCGGACACGCGTCCCAGGTGGAGCGTGCGGGGATTGCCGGCGTGGCCGTTGCGGCGGCGTCAGCTGCCGTGCCCGCGCCGACAGGCCTGCCTGGCGAGGCCGGCGGTTTGCGCCTCATGCCGGGCGATCGTGCGCCCGCTCTTGAACGGCAGTCACCGCCGCCACGGCGCGCAGCAAGTCGGTTGCGCGCGGTCGGGTATTTTTCCGCGCTGAATCTCCGCGCGCCTCTTCCCATGCCGACGGCTTGGCGCTATGCTTCTCGACCCTTCGGGGACACCTTCGATCCTGAAGGGTGTCGCAGCAAGACGGAGCGAAAATTCTTCATCTTGGCTGTTGACGGTAAAGAAAAGCGATGTAGAATGGTCGGCTCACCCGGGACGAAACGTACCGGGACGCGATCGGGGAAAGCCCGGTGGCGGACGAAAGATCTTTGACAGTGTGCGCAGGTGAATTGTGTGGACGTCTTGCGATGGAAGG
>JAGWMU010000181.1 GCA_028873095.1 Pseudomonadota bacterium
GCCATGTAGTAGATGGTGAAGGCGCTGTCGATCTTGGAGTCGTCGCCGTCGTAGATCTTGCGCACCAGGTTGCCGGCGTTGGGCTTGAACAGGCCGTTGCCGACCACGATCACGCCCAGCGAGCAGTACAGGAACCATATGCTCTGGCCGGGCACGGCCATCAGCGCATAGCCGACCGACAGGATGACGGCGCCCAGCAGCATGGTGCGCCGGGTGCCGATCACCTTGTCGCCGACCCAGCCGCCGATCGCCGGCGCCACGTAGATCAGCGCTGCCGCGGCGCTCCATACCAGGTTGGCCTTGTCGTCGGCAAAACCCAGCCGCTGCACCATGTAGTACACGATGAGCGCCTGCATGCCGTAATAGCCGAAGCGCTCCCACATTTCGATCAGGAAGACGGTGCTGAAGGAGCGGTTTTGCGAGACGGGCGGATTCCGGGTTGCCATATCTGTTCCGTGCGTGATTGAAGCCGTGGCGGTGCCGTGACACCCCCTGTTCGATGCGGCCTTGCACGGGCCGCAATACTTTCAAGCGTAACCGATTCGCCATGGCGGTGTAGCTGCACTGCGGCATGACGACGGGGCGGTTCGAATCACCCCGGTACGCTCCTGCGGGGCAGGGTGGTCCGGGGTTCCCGGTGTGGCATCATTCGCCCGTGTCTACTTGGTCGAAGAGAGCCCGCCGCCCATGCCGATCCTCGTGCCTTCACCGTCCGGCGGCGTTCCGGCCGCTGCCAGCCATGTGCTTGCGGTCCTGGCGGCCTGAGCCAGATGGCAGCCGAAGGATTCCGCGGTCCCAAGCAGCTCTGGAACGCATTCCAGTGGTCGATGAAGGGCCTGCGCGCCGGCTGGCTGCACGAGGCGTCGTTCCGGCTCGAGGCCTGCCTGGCGCTGGTGCTGGTTCCGCTCGGCCTGTGGCTGGGCGACGGCGCGCTGGAAAAGCTCGCGCTGGTCTTTCCGCCGATGCTGGTGCTGTCGGCCGAACTGCTCAACTCGGCGATCGAGGCGGTGGTGGACAAGGTCAGCCCCGAGTTCCACGAGCTGGCCGGGCGCGCCAAGGACATGGGCTCGGCCGCCGTGTTCGTCCTGCTGCTGCTGGCGGCATTGAGCTGGGGCCTGATCCTGCTGCCGCGCTGGCTCTGAACCCCGCGCGGCGGAACGGCCGCCTGGCGGCCCGTCCGCGCGAACGCCACGCCCTTGGTTTCCCGGCCGGTTACACTTGGCTCTTTTGCCGGCCCGGCTTGCTGCCATGACCCAGCCCTATATCGTCGACTTCAACGCGGTTGCCTTCCACCTCGGCCCGATCCAGGTGCACTGGTACGGACTGATGTATCTGCTGGGCTTCTTCAGCGCAGCGCTGCTGGGCGAATACCGCCGACGCCAGGGGCGCCTGCCGGTCAGCCGGGATGCGCTGGGCGACCTGTTTTTCTACGGCATGATGGGCGTCATCCTCGGCGGGCGGCTGTGGTACATGCTGTTCTATTTCGAGGGCGGCATCCGCTGGATCTGGACCGAACCGCTGGCGTTGTTCAAGGTGTGGGACGGCGGCATGAGTTTCCACGGCGGCCTGCTCGGCGTGCTGGCGGCGGGCTGGTGGTGGTCGCGGCGGCACCGTCTGCACGTCTTCGACACCATCGACTTCGTGGCGCCGCTGGTCCCGATCGGGCTGGGCCTGGGCCGGCTGGGCAATTTCATCAACGGCGAGCTGTGGGGCAAGCCGACCTCGCTGCCGTGGGGCATGATCTTTCCGCAGGCGCATGCCGACGACATGGCCTATGTGGGCAGCCACCCCGCGCTGCTGCAGCAATGGCAGCAGTTCGGCGGCCTGGCCCGGCATCCGTCGGAGCTGTACGAATTGGCGCTCGAAGGTCTGCTGATGTTTGTCGTGCTGTGGCTGGTGTCGATGAAGCCGCGGCCGCGCTACCTGGTGTCGGGCCTGTTCGCGCTGATGTACGGCTGCTTCCGCATCGCGGTGGAGTTCGTGCGGCTGCCCGACCCGCAGCTCGGTTATCTGCTGGGCACCTCATGGGTAACCATGGGCCAGCTGCAGTCGCTGCCGTTGCTCGTGGTCGGCGTCTGGCTGCTGCTGTTGGCGCGCCGCGCCCCCACCCTGCCGCTGGCAGAGCCGTAGGAGTGCACCCTGTGCGCGAATGCTCTGTCGGATGTTCGACGAGAGCATTCGCGCACAGGGTGCGCTCCTACCTATACTTGCGGGATGCGCGCTTATCTCGACCTGCTTCGTCACGTCCTCGACCACGGTGTCGAAAAGGGCGACCGCACGGGCACCGGTACGCGCAGCGTGTTCGGCTGGCAGATGCGCTTCGACCTGGCCGAGGGGTTCCCGCTGGTCACCACCAAGAAGCTGCACCTGAAGTCGATCGTGCACGAGCTGATCTGGTTCCTGCGCGGCGACACCAACATCGCCTACCTGAAAGAGCATGGCGTGCGCATCTGGGACGAATGGGCCGATGCCAACGGCGATCTCGGTCCGGTCTACGGCCAGCAGTGGCGCGCCTGGCCCACCGCCGATGGCGGCGTGATCGACCAGATCGCCTCGGTGATCCGGGAGATCCGCCGCAACCCCGATTCGCGCCGGCTGATCGTCAGCGCATGGAATGTCGGCGAATTGCCGAGGATGGCGCTGCTGCCGTGCCACAGCCTGTTCCAGTTCTACGTGGCCGACGGCAAGCTCAGTTGCCAGCTGTACCAGCGCTCGGGCGACATCTTCCTCGGCGTGCCCTTCAACATCGCCAGCTATGCGCTGCTGACCCACATGGTGGCGCAGGTGTGCGGGCTGGGCGTGGGCGACTTCGTGCATACGCTGGGCGATGCGCATCTGTACAACAACCATGTCGAGCAGGCGCGCCTGCAGCTCGGCCGCGAGCCCCGTCCGTTGCCCCGGCTGCGCCTCAACGAGCAAGTGCGGTCGATCGACGAGTTCCGCTACGAGGACGTCGCGATCGAGGGCTACGCTCCGCATCCGGCGATCAAGGGCGCCGTGGCGGTGTAGGAGCGCAACGCGATCCGCGAGCGGGCCGCACCCTGCTAAGATCCGGCGTTGTGTTCAGCGTCATCTCCCAGCGCGTTTCCCGAGGATTCTCATGGCCATTTCGCTGATTGCCGCACTCGACGAAAACCTCGCCATCGGCCGCAAGGGCCAGCTGCCCTGGCATCTGCCGGACGATCTGCGCTGGTTCAAGACGCTGACCACCGGCAAGAACGTGCTGATGGGCTACAACACGGCCGTGTCGATCGGCCGCGCGCTGCCAAACCGGGTCAACCTGGTGCTCTCGCGTCGGCACGATGCGCCGTTTCCCGGCCAGGTCACGGTGCGCTCGATCGAGGAGGCCCAGGCGCGCTGCGGCAATACCGGCTTGACGGTGATCGGCGGCGGCCAGGTGTTTTCCGAAGCGTTGCCGCGCGCCCGGCGCATGTATCTGACCTGGGTCGGCACCGCGATCGACGGCGCGGACACCTACTTCCCCGGCGTGCAGTTCAGCGAGTGGACCGAAGTCTCGCGGGTGCATCACGCGGCCGACGCCGAACACGCCTACGAGTTCGACATGGTCGAGTACCTGCGCAACAGCTGACCGCCCGACATGCATGTGATGGCGGGCGTCATGCTCGATGCGGCCGGGCGCGTGCTGCTGGCGCAGCGGCCGGTCGGCAAGCACCTGGCCGGCATGTGGGAATTTCCCGGCGGCAAGCTGGAGCCCGGCGAGGCGCCGCTGGACGGCTTGGCACGCGAGCTGATGGAAGAGCTGGGCATCGTGTTGCAGCGCGCCGAGCCGTTGATCCGGGTGCCATGGCGCGATGCCGGGCGGACGTTGCTGCTGGATGCGTGGCTGGTTCGCCCATGGCAAGGCTCGCCGCAGTCGCTGGACGGCCAGGCGCTGCAGTGGCTGGCGCCGGCGCAGGTCGACCCGGCCATGCTGGCACCGGCCGACCGGCAGATCCTGCAGGCATTGCAAGCCTGGCTGGCCCAAAACCCGTAGGAGCGCACCCTGTGCGCGAATGCTTTTCGCGAAGGCTCATTCGCGAATGCTTTTCGCGAAGGCTCATTCGCGGATGCTTTTCACGAATGCTATTTGCGGATGTTCTTGCTGAGCCTGGACACGAGCCTTCGCGCACAGGGTGCGCTCCTACGGGTTCGGGAGCGACAGGTAGCGTCGATGCAGCGCAGCCGCGGCGGCATCCAGCGCGGATTCGTCGCCGTCGTTCACGATCACGTCGTCGGCCAGCGCGAGGCGTTCGGCGCGGCTGGCCTGCTGGGCCAGCATGCGCCGGGCCAGCGTCTCGTCGATGCCGTCGCGGGCCATCAGCCGGGCGACCTGCAGGGGTTCTGGCGCATCGACCAGCAGCACCCGATCGACCCAGCGGTAGTGCTCGATGTTCTCGGCCAGCAGGGGAATCGCCAGCAGGCAGTAAGGTCCGCGCCCGGCCCGCGCGCGATCCAGCAGCCACTGCCGCACGCGCGGATGGATGATGGCTTCCAGTGTCCGTCGCGCGGAAGGATCGGCGAACACGCGCTGGCGCATGGCAGGACGGTCCAGCCGGCCCGAGGCGTCCAGCACGCCGGCGCCGAACGCATCGACCACGGCGGCCAGTCCCGGCGTGCCCGGCTCGATCACCTCGCGTGCCGCCACGTCGGCGTCGTGCACGGGGATGCCCAGGGCCTCGAAGCGCCGCGCCACCGCACTCTTGCCGGCCGCGATGCCGCCGGTCAATGCGATGACCCGGGCAGGCGAAGTTCCGCTCATCGCAGGCCGGTCGCGTGCATGTAGCCCTCGAGCAGCTCGTGGCCGGCGACCAGCCAGACCCAGCCGGCGGCTGCGATGAAGGGACCGAACGGCATCGGGATCTCGCGCCGGTGCCGCCGCAGCACGATCAGGCCCCCGCCGACCAGCGCACCGATCAGCGAGGACAGCAGGATCATCGGCAACAGCGCCACCGGTCCCATCCATGCGCCCAGCGCGGCAAGCAGCTTGAAGTCGCCATGGCCCATGCCTTCCTTGCCGGTCAGCAGCTTGAACAGCCAGTACACGCTCCACAGGCTCAGGTAGCCGATGGCCGCGCCGATGATCGACGACGGTGCGTCGACGATGATCGGCAGCAGCGACAACGACAGGCCCAGCCACAACAACGGCAGCGTCAGCTGGTCGGGCAGCAGCTGGGTACGCAGGTCGATGCCGGACAGCGCGATCAGGGTCCAGGTGAGCACCAGCCCAGCCAGCGCGTGCCACGATGGCCCGAACTTCCATACGACCACCGCGCTCAGCACGCCGCTGAGCAGTTCCACCAGCGGATACTGGATCGAGATTTTCGCCGTGCAGTAACGGCAGCGCCCGCGCAGCAGCAGCCAGCCGAACAGCGGGATATTGTCCCGCGCCGACAGCGGGTGCCTGCACTGCGGG
>JAGWMU010000012.1 GCA_028873095.1 Pseudomonadota bacterium
CTGCTGGAGGAGTTCCGCGCCAGCGGCCACGGCGTGCTGCTGGGCGCGGCCAGTTTCTGGGAAGGCGTGGACGTGGTCGGCGAGGCGCTCAGCGTGGTGGTGATCGACAAGCTGCCGTTCGCCGCGCCCGACGATCCGGTGCTGATGGCGCGGCTGCAGGCGCTGGAACGTTCCGGCACCAATCCGTTCATGGGCTGGCAGGTGCCCGGCGCGGCGATCGCGCTGAAGCAGGGCGCCGGCCGGCTGATCCGCGACGTGCATGACCGCGGCGTGCTGGTGCTGTGCGACCCGCGCCTCACCACGAAGGGTTATGGCCGCCTGTTCCTGGCCAGCCTGCCGCCGATGCCGCGTACCCGCGAGCTGGCCGACGTGCAGGCGTTCTTCGACGACGCGCCCGCCTTCGCCGTCCCCCCGTAGGAGCGCACCCTGTGCGCGAAATGCTCTTGCGGATGTTCATCGACAAGAGTTTTCGCGCACAGGGGGCGTTTTTGCACGAGCCTGTTTTCGCGCACAGGGTGCGCTCCTACACGAGCTTGTTTTCGCGCACAGGGTGCGCTCCTACGGGGCGGGCGCGCGGGCCGCGGACGATCGCCTGATTGCCCGCGTTTCGCCCGCACTTGCCCGCCGTGGCGCCGCTGTACCTGCTGTGATCGGCACTCCGGACGAGGAGGAGGGCAGCGGCATGGGCAAGTGGACGCAGACGGTGACCGCCAAGGTGCTGGGCATCGGCGTGCTGGCGCTGGTGATGACGATACCGCTGATGCAGGTGCGCGCCCTGGTCGGCGAGCGCCAGCAGTTGCGCGCGGGCGCGATCGCGCAGATCGCGCAGGGCTGGGGCGGCAGGCAGGTGCTCGGCGGCCCGGTGCTGGTGGTGCCGACGATCCGCCCGGCGGCGGTGATAGGGAGCCAGTCGCTGCCGCATGCCGGCAGCGAGAGCGTGCTGGCCGACACGCTGAAGACGGATGTGACGATGGCGGTGCAGACCCGCCGCTACGGCATCTACGATGCGCCGGTGTTCGTGGCCACGGTGAAACTGGACGCCCGCTTCCAGCCGCGCGACCTGGCGCAGTTCCGCCAGGCGAGCACGGCGCAATGGCAGGGCGGCAAGGCCGAACTGCGGCTGCCGATCGGCGACCTGCGCGGCCTGCAGGAAGTGGGCGAGCTGCGCGTCAACGGCAAGCCGATGCGCTTCGATTCGTCGGCCGCGCGTTTCGGCCCGTGGTCGACCGTGGCGGTGCCGATCGACCTGGATGCGCTCGCCGGCCAGCCGATCGACGTCGAGATCGGCCTCAGGCTGGCCGGCACCGGGTCGCTGCAACTGCTGCCGCTGGCGCGCAGCACCGATGTCGGCATGCGTGCGCCGTGGCGCGATCCCGGCTTCGTCGGCGCGGCGCTGCCGCAGCGGCAGCGGATCGATGCGCAGGGTTTCAGCGCGCACTGGCACCTGCTCGATCTCAACCGCAGCTACGGCCAGCACTGGACCGACGGCGGCGGCATGGACCAGGCGCTCGCGGCATCGGTGTTCGGCGTGCAGCTGTACCAGCCGGTGGACGTGTATCAGCGCAATGTGCGGGCGGGCAAGTACGGGCTGCTGTTCATCGCGATGACCTTCGTCGCGTTCTTCCTGTTCGAGGTATTGAAGCGGTTGCGCGTGCATCCGGTGCAATACCTGCTGGTGGGCGCGGCGCTGGCCACGTTCTACGTGGTGCTGCTGGCGCTGTCCGAACAGATCGGCTTCGGCCCGGCGTATGCGCTGGCCGCCGCCGCGGTGGTGCTGATCGTGGGCGGCTATGCGGCGGCGGTGCTGCGCGCGCGCCGTGCGGGAGCGATGCTCGGCGGAGTGCTCGCGCTGGTCTACGCGATGCTGTACGGGCTGATCGCGGCGGAGCAGTACGCACTCTTGATCGGCGCCCTGGTGCTGCTGGCGACGGTGGCGCTGATGATGTACCTGACCCGCCGCATCGACTGGTACGCGTACGCGCCGGTCGCGGCAGCGGCCTCGCCTGGGCCGCCAGCCGCTATCATGGAGCGATCATGAATCTGCTCGCCATCGAAACCGCCACCGAAGCCTGTTCCGTCGCCCTGATCCACGGCGACGAACTGATCGCCCGCAGCGAAATTGCGCCGCGCCGGCACACCGAACTGGTGCTGCCGATGGCCGACGCCTTGCTGGCCGAGGCCGGCATCGGCCGCCACGCGCTGGATGCGATCGCGGTGGGCCGCGGTCCCGGCGCGTTCACCGGCGTGCGGCTCGCGGTGTCGCTGGCGCAGGGCATGGCGCTGGCGCTGGACCTGCCGGTGATCACCGTCTCCTCGCTGGCCGCGCTGGCGCTGGAGGCGCCGGAGGAAGAGGACGCCGCGATCCTCGCCGTGATCGACGCGCGCATGGGCGAGATCTACGCTGCCTGCTACCGCCGCGACGGCGACGGGAGTTTGATCGCGCTGGACGAGGAACGCGTCTGCACCGCCGGCACGCTGCAGCTGCCCGCGGCCGCGGCGTGGCAGGTGGTCGGCACCGGCTGGGCCGCCTATGCCGCCGTGCTGAGCCAGCGCCTCACCGGCATCCTGCACTCGGCCGACGGCCTGCGTTATCCGCAGGCCGCCCACGTCGCCGAGCTGGCCGTGCGCGAGTTCGAGGCCGGCCGCGCGCAGGCGCCGGAGCTGGCGCTGCCGGTGTATCTGCGCGACAAGGTGGCGATGACGCTGGTGGAGCAGGGCAAGGCCTGAGCGGCCCGCGGTCTGCGATGCCGCCATGGCGCGAACAAGGCCACGGCCGAAATGGGGCGGCGTGCGGCGGCGGCAGCGGGTCGGCGCCATCGGCAACCCGCGGAAACCGGGGTCATCCCACGCCGTGCGGGGACAGGAACCGTGCCTCGAGGATCGCGCTGGGCACCGATTCGCTGAACAGGAAACCCTGCATCTCGTCGCAGTTCAGCAAGCGGAGCAGGCGCAATTGCTCCCCGGTCTCCACGCCTTCCGCCACGACTTTGAGCTTGAGCGAATGCGCCAGGTTGATGATGGTGGCCACCAGGGCCAGGCCTTCCGGCCGCGCCGTCATGTCGACGATGAAGGAGCGGTCGATCTTCAGCGTGTCCACCGGGAATTTGGCGAGGTAGCTGAGCGAGGAGAAGCCGGTGCCGAAATCGTCGATGGCGATGCTCACGCCCATCGCGCGGATCGCCTGCAGGCTGGCGATGCTGTGCCTGACGTCCGCCATGATCAGGCTTTCGGTGATTTCCAGTTCCAGCGCATCGGCCAGCCGCGCGTCGCTGCCGACGACCTGCCTGATGTCGTCGATGAAACCGCGATTGCGCAATTGCAGCGGCGACACGTTCACCGCAATGCGCACGGCGGCCAGCCCCGAGCCGAGCCAGCGCAGGTAGTCGGCCGCCGCCTGGTGCAGCGCCCAGCGCCCGACTTCGTTGATCAACCCGGTTTCCTCCAGGATCGGGATGAACTGGTCTGGCAGCACCAGCCCGTTGCCCGGGTCGTTCCAGCGGATCAGCGCCTCCACGCTGGTGATCCGGCCGCTGGCGATGTCTGTCTTGGGCTGGTAATGGAGGACGAATCGTTCGTCGTCGAGCGCCGCGCGCAGCTGGTTTTCCAGCGACAGCTTGCTGGCGACCGCCGCCGTCATGGTCCCGGTATAGAACAGATAGCGATCGCCGCCCGCCTTGGCCTGCTTGAGCGCGGCTTCGGCGTTGCGGAACAGGGTGTCGGCGTTGACGCCGTCCTCCGGGAACACGGCTGCGCCGACTTTCGGGGTGATCCGGAACACGGCGTCGTTCAGGCGGAAGGGGTTGTCCACGAAAGCCTCGATCATTCGCTCGATCGATCGGGCCACATCTTCATCCTGCCCGATTCCCGGCAGCATCACGGCAAAATGATCCGTCTCGATGCGCGCCAGCAGGCTGGCGTCCCCCGTGCGGCGCGTCAGCCACTCCGTCACCTGTTTCAGCAGCGCGTCGCCGGCCGGTCGGCCGAGGCTGTCGTTGATGTTCTTGAACCGCTCCAGATCGATCAGGGCGATGGCAAGCTTGTGCGTGCCGCTGGGCGTGTTGCGCATGTTCTGCGCCAGCCGCTCGAGAAACAGGCTGCGGTTGGCCAGTCCGGTGAGCACGTCGTAGTAGGCGAGGTAGTTGAGCCGCTCCCGCTTGTCGATGTGGTCGATCGCGAAGGCGATGTCGCCCGCCAGTCCCTGCAGCAGGTTCAGCTCCTCGTCGTGGAAGAAATTGCGCTCGCCCGCATACAGCGCCAGCACTCCTTGCACATGGCCCGCCATCTGCAGGGGCAACACCACCAGCGAGCGAACCCCTGCCTGGATGTATTTGTTGCCCAGGCTGAGCTGGGGGTCGCCGAGGGAATCGTTCGAGACGATCGGTCTCTTCTCGCGGATCGCCCGCGACACCATCGTGGTCGGGGCGAGCTGGTCGGACGCCAGGATGTTGCGGACGTCGGTCATCAGCTCCCCGCTCTTGCCCGCTGAGGCCACCGGAACGACCTTGCCGGTCTCGCGATCGATCATGGCAAGCATGGACATTCGGAATCCGGCGGCCTCGACCGCGATCCGGCAGGATTCGCGGAACAGCTCGTCGCGGTCGCCCGCGCGCACGATCAGGGCGTTGATGCCGCTGAGCACGGCATGCACGCGGCTGAGATCGGCGACCCGGGTCTCCGCCTGCTTGCGCTCGGTGATGTCGCGAAAGTACCAGACGCGGCCGTAGTGCCGGCCATCCGATCCGTTGCACGGGGCGGAATAACGTTCGATGGTCCGGCCATCCTTCAGACGCATTTCGTCGTGGCTGGCTTCGCTGCGGTGCGTATTCAGGTAACGGATTCGCGCGACAAAGGCTTCCGCGTTTTCGAGCTGGCCGACGACGGACTGCAGCACGAGTGCATCCACCCGCTCGTTCACGAGCTGCGGGGAGAGTCGCCACAGCGCAATGAACTGGTGGTTGTGGGAGATGATCTTGCCGCTCTCGTCGACCACCAGGATGGCGTCGAGCGAGGTTTCCTGCTGGGTCTTCAGGATCGCGTTCTGGAAGAGGAGCTGTTCCTCCGCTTGCTGGCGCCGGGATTCACGCGTGAAGTTGTCGAGCGCGAAGCCGATGTCCGTCGCCATCTCGGACAACAGCGCGCGCGCCGCTTCGTCGAAGGCGCCGATCTCTCCGGAATACAGCGTGAAGGCGCCGACGACCCTGCCATCGTGGCACAGCGGCAAGGAGGCGGATGCGGCCAGGCCGGCGCGTGCGGCGTGTTCGCGCCAGGGAGCGGTTTTCGGATCGGTCTTGAAATCCTGGCACCAGTACAGGCGGTTCTCGCGGATGACCGTACCCGTCGGGCCGCCGCTGAACGGGTTGCCGGCGTCCGCCGAGACCTTGATCGCATCGAGGTAGCCGGCGTCGTCACCGAAGCTGGCGACGGGGCGCACTGTCAGGGTCTGCGGGTCGACCAGGCCGATCCACGCCATCTTCATGCCGCCGAATTGCACGGCGGCGCGGCAGACCTGCTGGAACAGCTCCTGCTCGCTGGTGCAGTGCACGATGGCCTTGTTGGTCTGGCTCAGGGCGGCATACAGGTGGGCATGCCGCTGGAATTTCGCCGCGGCGGCCTTGCGCTCGCTGATGTCGCGGATGTTGCACTGGATGACCTTGATGCCCTCGCAGTCGTAGGCGTTGCTTACGAATTCCACCTCGATGCGGGCGCCGGCCTTGGTTTCGAGCGGCAGGTTCTCGCGGCGGACGAACCCCTTCGTTTGCAGTTCCGCGAACAACTGCTCGCTCTCCGCCCGGTCGGCGGAAGAGACCACTTCCCACAGTTTCCTGCCGAGGAATTCCGCATGCGAATAGCCCAGCAAGTGGATCAGGCAGGGATTGACGTCCTCGATCTGGGCGGTGTCGGCGTTGAGCAGCAGGATCCCGTCCTGGGCAGTCTCGAACAGCCGGCGGTAGCGGCTTTCCGATACGCGCAGCGCTTCGCGTACGGTGCCATCCGCCGCATCGGAGGCGCGTGAATGCAAGGCAGGTGGACTTTGCATGAGCCGAGCCTCCCCGGGCGGCAACAACTTGCGTGGGCAGCATATTAGGCCGATTTTCCCGACGCATCGACGGATCGTTGCCGGTTATGGTGACGCAGACGGCATTTTGGGGGTGGCGGCATCGCGCCGCCGGCAGTTCACGGCCGATCGCAGGTATTCGCCGGCATTCACGGGTTGGCGGCCGGCACCGGATGCGGCGCGGTCACAGCTGCCCGATCAGCCGTTGCACCAGCAGGCTGCTGACGGCAACGGCGACCCACACGCCCAGCCCGAGCAGGATCGGCCGGATGCCGGTGGATGCCATCTTGCGCAGGTTGGCGGAGAGCCCGATCGCGGTCAGCGCCACGATGATCAGGAACTCGGCGGTCTGGTGAATCGCCGGCTGCACGGCGACCGGAACGAAACCCGCGGTACGCGCGGCCGAGGCGACCAGGAACCACAGGATGAACCACGGAAAGATCTTCGCGAGGCTGAAGCCGCCCGCTTCGCCGCTTTCCTTCAGCTTGCGCTTCTCGCGCGCGGCGACCGCGAACGCCAGCACCAGGGCCACCGGGATGATCAGCGTGGCGCGGGTCAGCTTGACGATGGTGGCGTAGTCGCCGGCCGCCTTGCTGTAGCTGAAGCCGGCGGCGACCACCGAGGAGGTGTCGTTGATCGCGGTGCCGGCCCACAGGCCGAAACCCGTGTCCGACATGTGCAGCAGGTGGCCGAGCAGCGGAAACAGCAGCACCGCCACCAGGTTGAACAGGAAGATGGTGGAGATCGCGAATGCGGTGTCGTGGTCGTCCGGCCGGATGATCGGCGCCACCGCGGCGATCGCCGAGCCGCCGCAGATCGCGGTGCCGACGCCGATCATGACCTGCAGCTTGTCGTGCACGCCGAGCCGGCGCCCGAGCAGCCAGGCGGCGAGAAAGGCCGTGGTCATCGTCACGCCCGTCACCGCCAGCGACTGCAGGCCCGTGTGCGCCACCTGGCCGAGGCTGAGGCCGAAGCCCAGCGCGACGATCGACCATTGCAGCACATGCTTGCCGGCGAACGCGATGCCTGCGCCGTAGCGTTCGTTCGGTGACAGCAGGTTGCGCACCAGGATGCCCAGCACGATGCCGATCACCGGGCCGCCGATCAGCGGCGCGCGGCGCCCGAGCAGCAGCGCAAGCAGGCTGAGCAGCACGCTCAGCAACAGGCCGGGGGCATAGTGCCGCGGGCGTTGCGGGGTGACGGCGGGCGCGGGCTGCTGCATCGGTGGACTCCGGAAATTCGGCCATTGTCCGCCTGGAGGTTGATCAATAATAATTTCAATAATTGATCATTGCGATAAGATATTCTGATGATAAACATCAGCCCGCGCCAGCTTGAGGTATTCGTGCAGACTGCGCTGCACGGCAGCGTGCGTGCCGCGGCCGAGCGGCTGCACCTGACCCAGCCGGCCGCCAGCATGGCGCTGGCGGAAATGGAACGCCAGCTCGACACGCCGGTATTCGCGCGCGAACGTGGCCGCCTGCATCTGAATGCGCGGGGGCGCGAGCTGCTGCCGTTGGCGCAGGAGCTGCTGGAGCGCCATGCCGAGTTTGCCCGCCGCGGCCGCGGCAGCGAAGGCATGGCGACGCTGGCCGGCGAGCTGCGCATCGGCGCCAGCAATACCGTGGGCAATTACCTCGTCGGCGACCTGCTCGGATCGTTCGTGCGCACCCACGCGCAGGTGGCGATCCGCCTGCGCGTGGCCAATACCGAAACGATCGCAGCGGGCCTGCTCGATCATGCGCTGGACATCGGCTGCGTCGAAGGGCCGGTGATCCACCCGTTGCTCGAAGTGCGCCCGTGGCGCGACGACATGCTGGTCCTGTGCGCGCCGCCGGATCATCCGCTGGCGCGCAGGCGGGCACTGAAACCCGCCGATTTCGCGGGCGCGCGCTGGGTGCTGCGCGAGCCGGGCTCGGCCACGCGCACGACCAGCGAGCGCGTGCTGGCGCAGCTGCCGCCCGGCGAAACCGTGCTGGAGCTCGATCAGATCGAGGCGATCAAGCAGGCCGTGATCGCCGGGCTGGGCATTGCCTGCCTGCCCGCCGTGGCGGTCACCGATGCGTTGGCGGCGGGGCGATTGAAGGCATTGAAGACGCCGTTTCTCGACCTGCGGCGCAAGCTCTCGCTGCTGCTGCATCGGGAGAAATATCGCGGTGCGCTGCTGGATGCATTTCTGGGAACAACCGATGCCGGCGGCAACGGCCACGCGTTCACGCGACGCGGTGATCGCCGGTGATCCGGGCCAGCAACGCCTCGGCCTGTTCGTGCGTGAAGGCGCGCAGCAGCTGGGTGGCGTGGCTGCGCAGGTGGGCGTGGTCGAGCGTGGCCAGGCGGTCGCGGACCTGCAGGATCTGCCCCGGATGCATGCTGAATTCGCTGAGGCCGAGCACCAGCAGCAGCGCGGTGAAATTCACGTCGCCGGCGATCTCGCCGCACAGGCTCACCGGCTTGCGGGCGCGGCGGCCGGAGCTGATTACGTGCGACAGCAGGCGCAGAAATGCCGGTTGCAGCGGGTTGTAGATGTTTTCCAGGGCGTCGTTGCCGCGGTCGGCGGCCAGCACGTACTGGGCCAGGTCGTTGGTGCCGATCGAGAGGAAATCGCAATACGCCAGCAGCGCCCGCACGTTGATCGCCGCCGCCGGCACCTCGATCATCGCGCCCAGCGGCAGCATTTCCGGCAGATCGATGTTCTCGCGTTCCAGCTCCTGCCGCGCCAGCTTGAACAGCGTGCGCACCGCGATCATCTCGTCCGGCTGGGTCACCATCGGCACCAGCACGCGCACCGGGCCGTAGCAGGCGGCGCGCAGGATCGCGCGGATCTGGGTCGAGAACACCGCCGGATAGCGCAGCGAGAGGCGTACGCCACGCACCCCGAGCGCCGGGTTGTCCTCGCCGCGCACGACCAGTCCGGCGGCATCGGCCTTGTCGGCGCCGAGGTCCAGCGTGCGGATCGTGACCGGCAAGCCGCCCATGCCCATCACCAGGTCGCGGTAGGCGATGAACTGCTCGTCTTCCGACGGCAGTCCCTTGTGCTTGAGGAACAGGAATTCGGTGCGATAGAGGCCGACCCCATCGGCGCCGCGCGACCGCGCCGTGGCCACGTCGGCAGCGGTCTCGGCGTTGGCGTGCAGGCTGATCTCGATGCCGTCGCGGGTACGCGTGGGCGCATTCGCCAGCTTGGCCAGGCGGCGTCCTTCGATCAGCGCCCCGCGCTGCCAGGCGCGGTAATGCGCAAGGTCCTGTGCGGTGGGATGCACTACCGCCTCGCCGCGTTCGGCATCGAGCAGGACCAGGTCATCGTCGTGGATCTCCGACAGCGCATCGCGGGTGCCGACCAGCATCGGCAGGCCGAGGCTGCGCGCCAGGATCGCACTGTGCGAATACACGCTGCCTGAACTGCCGATCACGCCGAGCAGGCCGCTGCCGGCCAGGTGCGCCATCTCGGCGGGCGCGATGCTGTCGGCGATCAGGATCTCGCCCACGCGCGCGGCCAGCTTGCGTTCCTCCGGGCTGGTCTGCCGCTGCAGCGCGGAGATCACCCGGTTGATCACCTGTTCGACGTCTTCCCGGCGGCTGCGCAGGTAGGGGTCGTCCATGGCCTCGAACACGGCCGACAGGCGATCGCGTTGCTTGATCAGCGCCGCGCCGGGACGGTAGTGGCCAATCCGCACCATGTCGTCCAGGCCGCGCAGCAGTTCTTCGTCGTCGAGCAGCAGGCTGTGGGCATCGATGAACTCGTTGACCTCGCGCGCCAGCACGCCGTGCAGCTTGCCGCGCAGTTCGCGCAGTTCCCGCCGGGCGGTATCCAGGGCGCGATGCAGGCGGTCGATCTCCTGCTCGATCTCGTCGCCGGCCAATGGCCGGGTGTCGACCGAATACCGGCTCGGCTGCACCAGCCGCGCCCGGCCCAGTGCCATGCCGTGGGCGGCGACGGTGCCGGGGAGGATCTGCCTCATGCGCGGCTCCTCGCGGAGCCGGGAACGGGGAGCGGGGAACGGGCAACAACAGGGGGTCGACGGCGCGCCGACGGCGGCGCCGTTCCCCGTTCCCTGTTTCCCGTTCCCTGCCTCATGCTCATGCTCCTTCGTCGAATTTCCGGTCGAACAGCTCGACCACGGCGGCCAGGGCGGCGGCCTCGTCCGGGCCGTCGGCGCGGACGGTCAGCGGGGAGCCCATCCCGGCCGCCAGCATCATCACGCCCATGATGCTCTGTGCGTTGACTTCGCGGCCCTTGCTGACCAGCCACACCGTGGATTTGAAACCCTGCACCAGCTGCACCAGCTTGGCCGAGGCGCGGGCATGCAGCCCCAGCCGGTTGGTAATGACGATGTCTTGTTCAAGCATGATCGATGAAGATTCCCCCGCGGCCACCGCTGGCCGCGATTTCGGCCAGTTCGTCCAGTGGTTTTTCCGCATAGTTGAGTACGCGCAGCAGCATCGGCAGATTGAGCCCGGAGACGCAGCGCAGATGCACGCCCAGCGCGCCGAGCGACAGGCCGATGTTGCATGGCGTGGCGCCGTACAGATCGGCCAGCACCAGCACGCCGTCGCCGCGGTCGAGTTCCCGCGCATGGCATTCGGTGAGTGTGCGCATCACCTCCAGGTCGGCCTGCGGCGGTATTTCCACGGCATCCACCTGCAGCGGAAGCCGCGGCATCACGTGCAGGGCCGCGGAAATCAGCGCCCGGCCGACCGCCTCGTGCGTCATCAGCAGCACGCCGACGCTCATGCCCGGGCGCCGGTGCGGGTGGTTTGGGTGGGCTGCATCGCGATCATTCGAGTTCACGGTGGAAGGTAAGCACGCCATCGCGGCGATCACGGTAGTAGGCAGCGAGCTTCTCGACCAGGTAGACCGAACGGTGCCGCCCCCCGGTGCAGCCGACCGAGACCGTCAGGTAGCTGCGGTCGTCCTGCTCGAAGCGCGGCAGCCACGCATCCAGCCAGCGCACGGTATCGGCAAAATATTCGCCGGCCATCGGTTCGCCGTCGAGGAATTCGCGCACCGGCGCATCCTTGCCGGACAGCGGCCGCAGCTGCGGATGCCAGTGCGGATTGGCCAGGCAGCGCGCGTCGAACACGAAATCCGCGTCCAGCGGCAACCCGCGGCGGAACGCGAACGATTCGAACATCAAGGTCAGCCCCTCGATGGCCTGCGCGTAGCCGGTGGCGACCAGGCGGCGCAGCTGGTGCACGTTCATCTCGCTGGAGTCGATCACCTTGTCGGCAATGCCCATCAACGGCCGCAGCAGCCTGCGTTCCTCGGCGATCGCATCGGCCAGCGACAGGCCCCGGCTCGCGAGCGGATGGCGGCGGCGGGTTTCCGAAAAGCGCTTGATCAGCACCTCGTCGCGGCAATCCAGGAAGATCAGGTGCAGCTGCACGCCGGCGGCGGCGAGTCCCGACAGCACGGCCGGCATCTGCGCGAAGTCCGTCCCGCGATTGCGCACGTCGACGCCTACCGCGATGCGCCGGTGCTTGCCGTCGTTTTCCTGGATCACCGCATTCACCAGCTGCGGCACCAGCGCCGAGGGCAGGTTGTCGACGCAGTAGAACTCGAGATCTTCCAGCGCGCGCAGCGCCACCGTCTTGCCGCCGCCGGACATGCCGGTGAGCACGATGAGATGGATTTCGCGGGGATCGACGAGCGGGTCGAGCGGGGATCCGGTGGCTTCGTTCATGCGGTCACCATGGCGGCAGCCGGCGCAGCTGGTGCGCCTGGCGGTCGATGAAGGTCTGGGCGGCATCGATACCCTTGCTCTTCAAGGCGTGGCTGCGCACCGCCGCCTCGACCAGCACCGCGATGTTGCGTCCGGACGCCACCGGGATGGTGATCATCGGTACCGGCACCTCGAGTACCTGGCGGTGTCCGATGTCGCCGGTCAGGCGGGTCAGCGCGTCGCTGGTGTTGTCGGTACTGCCGTCGCCGTCGCGGATCGGCTTGAGATGGACGACCAGGCGCAGGTACTTGGATGGCTTGACCGACATGTGGCCGAACATCTCGCGCACGTTGAGCACGCCCAGCCCGCGCACTTCCAGCAGGTCCTGCAACAGCTCCGGGCAGGTGCCGTCGATCACGTCCGGCGCGATGAGCGTGAATTCGGTGGCGTCGTCGGCGACCAGCCGGTGCCCGCGGCTGATCAGTTCCAGCGCGAGCTCGCTCTTGCCCGAACCGGCTTCGCCGGTGATCAGCACGCCGATCGAGAACACTTCCAGGAACACGCCGTGCAGCGTGGTCTTGGCGGCGAGCATGCGCGCCAGGTGGTATTGCAGGTAGGTCAGCAGCTCGTGCCCGCGCTGGGGGCTGATCCAGAGCGGCGTATTGGTCTCCTCGGCGACCTCGCGCAGATCGGCGGGCACCGGCTGGTCCTTGGTCACGACCAGCGCCACCGGCTGATAGGCGGCGACCTTGTGGATCACCTCCCAGCGCTGGCGCGAATCCAGCCCGTCGAGGAAATTCAGCTCCTCGGTGCCGATGATCTGGATCTTGTTCGGGTAGATGATGTTGAGGTAGCCGATCAGCGACGGCCGGCGGGCCTTGGTGGCCGATGGTTCGAGCACGCGGGATTCCCCGCGCATGCCCGACACCCAGCGCAGGCCCATGCGTTCGTGGACGCTATCGTAGAGTTGTCGTGCGCTGATCCGGTCCAAGGCTAAGGATCCTTTGCGTCGCAGGGTTGAGTCCGGTGCGCTTGCGTCTGCGGCGATTCGGCCATTGTGCCAGCTTGCACGAATACGCGCCTTGGGGGGCGGCAACGCCACCCCGCTCCCCTTCCTGCGGGCGGGGACGGCGCATGTCACGGCATGGTCCGGGCGCCCTCCCGCCCACCCGCGGGCGCAAGGGCATCGGCATCGGGGAGGACGGCCCGTCCGGGTCGGGCGGGCCGTGGCATGGTCGGGAGGGGGCGTGCCCGGGCTCAGCCGAACAGGCGTTCTTCGCGTCCTTCGCGCTGGTGCTTGTCGCTGACTTTTTCGCGATGCTTGCGCAGCTGGATCAGCAGCTTGTCGAACAGCTCGTCGATGGAGGCGTACATGTCGGCCCCGGCGGCTTCGGCGTGCAGGGTGGCGCCGGTCACGGCGAGGGTGCCCTCGGCGCACTGCCGGAGCTTGTCGATCGAAAGCACGATGACGAGGCTGAGCAGCTTGTCGTCGAGACGGGTGAGGCGGTCGAGTTTGGCAGTGGCGTGATCCCGCAGGGCTTGGGTGACTTCGAGATGCTGGCCGCTGAGTTGGAATTGCATGGTGCGCCTCCTCTGGTGGTGCAGTGCCGCCCTGGGGCGGCGGATTCGAAGCGCCGTTGCCAGACGGCAGCGGCACATCGTCAATCATTCATCGACAATGGTGTGGACGCTTTCCGATCGGGCAAGTTCCTCCGCAGGTTTCGTATGACGGTCAACTGAGGCGCTGGCGTTCGCTGGAGCTGGGAATCCGCAGCCCCTCGCGGTATTTGGCCACGGTGCGGCGCGCCACCTGGATGCCCTTGCGTTGCAGTTCGTCGGCGATGGTCTGGTCGGACAGCGGCCGGCGGGGATCCTCGGCGTCGATCAGCTTGCGCAGCATGGCCTGGATCGCGGTGGCCGAGGCGCTGCCGCCGTCCTCGGTGGAAACGCCGCTGGAAAAAAAGTACTTCAGCTCGAACGTGCCGCGCGGGGTGTGCAGGTACTTGCGGGTGGTGACGCGCGAGATGGTCGACTCGTGCATGCCCACCTCCTCGGCCACTTCGCGCAATACCAGCGGGTGCATCGCTTCCGGCCCGTAGTCGAGGAAGGCGCTTTGCCGGCGCACGATCGCTTCGGCCACCTTGAGCAGGGTTTCGGCACGCGATTCCAGGCTTTTGATCAGCCAGCGCGCTTCCTGCAACTGGCCGCGCATCCAGCTGGCGTCCTCGCCGCGGGCCTGTGCGATCAGCCCGCAATAATGCTGGTTGAGCCCCAGCCGCGGCTGGCAGTCGGCGTTCAGGCTGACGCGCCAGCGGTTGCCGTCGCGCACCGCGTAGACGTCCGGCGCGACATATTCCACCGGGGTCGTGTCCAGCGCCGCGCCGGGGCGCGGGTCGAGGCTGCGGATCAGCACCGCGGCCGCGGCCACGTCGTCGTCGCTGGCGTGCAGGCGACGCGCGAGCCGCGCGATGTCGTTGCGCGCGAGCAGTTCCAGTTCGCTGTCGACGATGCGCAGGGCCAGCTCGCGTTGCGGGGTGTCCGGATCGAACTGTTCCAGTTGCACGCGCAGGCAGTCGCGCAGGTCCAGGCTGCCCACGCCGATCGGGTCGAAGCCCTGCAGCCGGCGCCGTACCGCATCGATCTCCTCGACGCTGGCATGCAGCCCGGCCGGCAGCACCGCGAGTATCGCTTCCAGCCCTTCGGTGAGATAGCCGGCGGCGTTCAGTGCGTCGATCAGGACGACCGCGATGCCGTGCTGGCGGGGGTTGAACGACGCCATGTTGAGCTGCCACAGCAGATGCTGCTGCAGGGTTTCCGGCGCGGCGTTCTGCGGCTCGAAATCTTCTCCGGCGTGCGAACCGGCGTTGCTGCCGCTGCTGCCGGCGCCGCCGTTGTTGCTCGAAAAATCGATCGGCGACTCGGCGGCCCCGCCGCCGTCGGTCCATTCGGCGGCGGTGTCGTTGCCGCCGTCGCCGTCGCCGTCGCTGCCGGCCGCCGGCACGGCGCTTGCGGCGCCCGTGTATTCGGCTTCTTCGATCCGGTCGCCATCGGCATCCTCGGCGTCTTCGCTTTCTTCGGCAAACTCCAGCAGCGGATTGCCTTCGGCGATCTGTCGCAGCTCGGCTTCCAGTTCCAGTTGCGACAGCTGCAGCAGGCGGATCGCCTGCTGCAATTGCGGCGTCAGGGTCAACTGTTGATGGAGGCGAAACTGCAAAGCAGGTTTCATGCCGGCCGCACCGAATGAACTTGATGCCATCCTAGCGCTTGGCCGCGGATGCGACCATAGCCGCGTCACCGAAGGCTGCCGAGCGTCGCGTTTCCGGGACGCGACGCCGGGCAGACCGGCTGGCCAGGGCCCGGCAGGCGGCTAGAGCCGGAACTCGCGACCCAGGTAGACCTCGCGCACCTTCTCGTCGGCGAGGATGTGCGCCGGGGTGCCGCGCGCCAGTACCTCGCCCTCGTTCAGGATGTAGGCACGGTCGCAGATGCCGAGGGTCTCGCGCACGTTGTGGTCGGTGATCAGCACGCCGATGCCGCGTTCCTTCAGGTGCCGCACGATGCGCTGGATCTCGCCGACCGAGATCGGATCGACGCCGGCGAACGGTTCGTCCAGCAGCATGTAGCGCGGCTGCGCGGCCAGCGCGCGGGCGATCTCCACCCGCCGGCGTTCGCCGCCGGACAGGCTGATGCCTTTCTGCCCGGCGATATGCGCTATTTTCAGCTCGTCCAGCAGGCTTTCCAGCTCGGCGCGGCGCTGCTTGGCGTTGATGCCGTCGCGCAGCTCCAGCACCGCCATGATGTTGTCCGCCACGCTGAGCCGGCGGAAAACCGAGGCTTCCTGCGGCAGATAGCCGATGCCCAGTTTCGCGCGCGCATGCATCGGCAGGCCGGTGATGTCCTGCTTGTCCAGCCTGATGCTGCCGCCGTCGGCTTCTATCAGCCCCACCACCATGTAGAAACAGGTGGTCTTGCCGGCACCGTTGGGACCGAGCAGGCCGACGACTTCGCCCTCGCGGATCGAGAAGGCGAAGTCGCGCACCACCTGGCGCGACTTGAAACTTTTCTGCAGACCTTCGGCGGAGAGCATCGGTTAATGGTGGTCCGGTGCCGGTGCCGGGCCGCTTTGTGCCGGGGCGGGCGCGGTGGGTGCCGGCTGGGCAGCCGCGGCGTGCTTCGGCAGGAAGGTCATGTGCACCATGCCGTCGCCGGCGCTCTCGCCGCTCATCTGGCTGGTGCGGGTGTCGTAGGTGAGCTTGTCGCCGTACGCGGCACCGCGACCTTTCTGCTTGATCGACGCATGGTCGCTCAGCACGGCGATGCCCTGGTCATTGTCGTAGTCGAGCTTGCCGGCATCGCCGGTCATCAGGTTGCCGTTGTCGTCCAGTTGCTCGATGTGCGCCGGCCGGCCGGTGATCTCGATGCGGCTGACGTTCTGGTCGGCATCGAAATACACCTTGGCGAGGTCGCCGGTGATCTTCATGGTGCCCTGGGAAATCACCACGTGGCCGTGCAGGGTGGTGACGGAGTTGGGTGCGTATTTGCCATCGAACGAGTCGGCGTGCTCGACGTTCATCGGCTTCTGCCGGTCATCCTTGCGGGCCATCGCCGGCGACAGGGCGAGCAGGCCCAGGGCGATCGTGCCGAGCCGGAGCAGTACGCGGGTGCGGGACGAAAGTGCCGTGGACGTCATGGAGCAGCTCCAGGTGATTGTCGTTGAGGTTGGTGCGCATACCGACGCCGCTCATTCTACTGTCGCCCTGGGTCATCTGCGCCGCCGCCGCGGTTTCCATGCGGTTTTGTTTCGGCCAGGCCGTCACATCCGTCGTGTGCAGCGCCGTCGCCGGCGAGCCGTCGAATGCCGGGCGATGCAGGTAGACCGGGCCCTGCAGCTTCAGCAGGCTGCCGCTTTTGCTGACCCAGCCGTACAGCGACTGACCCTGCCAGTCCGGCACGCCGGGCTGGTTGGAGGACAGGGCGAAGGTCGGCGAATCGATGTAGAGCGATTCGTCCCCCTCGCGGCGTTCCAGATGCGGCGTGACCATGCGGAAGCTGGGTTTGCCATCGGTGCCGTAGGTCCATACGCGGGCATTGGTCAAGGTGTAGCCCGAGCGCGGCGGCCCGACGAAGTCGTGGGTTTTCGGTGCCGGCCCCATCCACCACAGCAACAGCTGGCCGCAGCCGGCGGCCAGGGCCAGCACGATGATGGCGGCCGGCAGGCGCCGGTCGCGGATCCATCGGCGCAGGCTCACTGCCAGCGTTCCCGCTCGGCGGCATCGAGGTTGCGGGCGTGCAGGATCAGGTCGCAGACTTCGCGCGCTGCGCCCATGCCGCCGGGCCTGGCGGTCGTCCAGTGTGCCTGCTCCAGCACCCACGGGTGCGCATTGGCCACCGCCACCGCCAGCCCCGCGACGCGCATGGGGGGCAGGTCGGGCAGGTCGTCGCCGATGAAGGCCGCCTGTTCGGGCGTGAGCTTCAGTGCGTCCAGCAGCTCCAGCAGGCAGGCGCGCTTGTCGCGCTGGCCCTGGTAGACGTGGGCGATATCCAGCTCCTCGGCGCGCAGCGCGACGGGATGGCTGATCCGCGCGCTGATCAGCGCCACCTGCACGCCATGGGCCTGCAGCCGCTGCAGGCCGAGGCCGTCGTGCACATGGAACACCTTGGTCTCGCGGCCGTCCTCGCCGTACCACAGGCGACCGTCGGTCAAGGTGCCGTCCACGTCGAACGCGGCCACGCGGACCTTGGCGGCGCGGGCGAGGATGTCGGCGGGAATGCTGGCGAGATAGGGGGAATTGGGCACGGCTTCGGTGTTCATGGGTTCAGGGCACGAGGGCGAGCTTGCCTGACTGGACTGATTCGCCGAGACGAATCAGACCACACGGGCGCGGAGCAGATCGTGAATGTTCAGCGCGCCGACCACGTGCTGTTCGCCATCGACCACCAGCAGCGCATGGATCTGGTGTTTTTCCATCAGCTGCGCCGCTTCCGCGGCCAGCTTGTCGGCGCCGATCGTCTTCGGGCCCCGGGTCATCAGCTGCGCCACCGTGGCGCCACGCAGATCCACGCCTTCGTCGTCCAGCGCGCGGCGCAGGTCGCCGTCGGTAAAGACCCCCAGCAGGCGTTGTTCGGCATCGACCACGGCGGTCATGCCCAGGTGCTTGCGGGTCATCTCGACCAGCGCGACGGTGAGGCCGGCTTCCGGCGATACCCGGGGCACGTCGTCTCCCGTATGCATCACGTCGCTGATGCGCAGCAGCAGCCGCCGGCCGAGGCTGCCGGCCGGGTGCGAGCGGGCGAAATCGTCCGAGGTGAAGCCGCGCGCCTCCAGCAGCGCGATCGCCAGCGCGTCGCCCATGACCAGGGCGGCCGTGGTGCTGGTGGTCGGCGCCAGGCCCAGCGGGCAGGCCTCGCTGGAGATGCTGCCGTCCAGGTGCACGTCGGCCTGGGTGGCCAGCGACGAGTGGGGTTTGCCGGTGATGGCGATCAGCGGCGTGCCCTGACGCTTGATCATCGGCAGGATGAGCAGCAATTCGTCGGTCTCGCCGGAATAGGACAGGGCCAGCACCACGTCCTGCGGCAGGATCATGCCCAGGTCGCCGTGGCTGGCTTCGCCCGGATGCACGAAGAACGACGGCGTGCCGGTCGAGGCCAGGGTGGCCGCGATCTTGCGTGCCACGTGCCCGGACTTGCCCATCCCGCTCACCACCACGCGGCCCTTGCAGGCCAGGATCAGCCGGCAGGCCTCGACGAACTCCCGCCCGATCCGGGTTTCCAGCGCGGTGATGGCCGACGCTTCGGTGGCGATCACCATGCGTGCGCTGCGCACGACGGCGTCGGGATTCAGCTCGTTGGGGACGTGCGGGACGATGCGGGCGTTCATGGAGTCTCGAGTGGAAGCGGGGATGATGGGCGGACCGCGGCGGTCACGAACCTCGCCAAGGATGCCGGCCTGGCATCGTTGTCGTTTCTGCGCCAGCGTATTTCCATTACCATGGCACATTCGTATTTTAACGTCATAAGTCGACGCCCTGAATTCAGGAAAGCGCGGAATCCCGGCTTTTTGTCGACTTTTGCCCCCACGGACCGCCCCAATGGACTCAACCAGCATCCAGGCAATGATCGAAAACGGCCTGCCGGGCGCGCGGGCCGAGGTTCAGGGGGCCGATGGCGTGCATTTCGAGGCGACCGTGGTCGCCAGCCAGTTCGCCGGCAAGCTGCCGCTGGCGCGGCACCGGCTGGTCTACGCCACCCTGGGCGAACTGATGGGCGGCGCGATCCACGCGCTGGCGCTGAAAACCCTGACCCCCGAGGAAGCCGCGGCGCGCCGAGGGTGATCTCCGCTCGAATCAAAAAGTCCGGCATGGATGCCGGTTCTTCTTTGCGCTCATGGAGGAGCGCGCAAGTTTAGGAACAACGATGGCGAAGATCCTGATCACCGGCGGCACGCCGCTCAACGGCGAGGTCGCCATTTCCGGCGCCAAGAACGCCGTATTGCCGATCCTGGCGGGCTGCCTGCTGGCCGATGAGCCGGTCAGCATCGGCAACGTGCCGCACCTGCACGACGTCACCACGTTCATCGAGCTGCTGGGCCAGATGGGCGTGCGGCTGGTGCTGGACGACCGCATGAAAATGCATGTCGACCCGCGCACCACCAACACCTGCGTGGCGCCGTACGACCTGGTCCGCACGATGCGCGCCTCGATCCTGGTGCTCGGCCCGCTGGTGGCGCGTTTCGGCCAGGCTGAGGTTTCCCTGCCGGGCGGCTGCGCGATCGGTTCGCGCCCCGTCGACCAGCACATCATCGGCCTGCAGGCGCTGGGCGCGGAAATCACCGTCGAGAACGGCTACATCAAGGCGCGGGCGAAGCGCCTGAAGGGCGCGCGCATCGTGATGGACATGGTCACCGTCACCGGCACCGAGAACATCATGATGGCGGCCACCCTGGCGCAGGGCACCACGATCATCGAGAACGCCGCGCAGGAACCCGAGGTGGTCGATCTGGCGCATTGCCTGATCGCGATGGGGGCGCAGATCGAAGGCGAGGGCACGTCGACGATGGTGATCCACGGCGTGGAGCGGCTGCACGGCGCCGAGTACGAAGTCCTGCCCGACCGCATCGAGACCGGCACCTTCCTGGTGGGTGCGGCGATCACCGGCGGCAAGGTGCGCATGCGCCACGCCCGCGCCAGCACGCTGGGCGCGGTGCTGGCCAAACTGGAAGAGGCCGGCGCGCAGATCGCGACCGGGCCGGACTGGATCGAGCTGGACATGCAGGGCCGCCGGCCGAAGGCGGTGAACATCAGCACCGCGCCGTACCCGGCGTTTCCGACCGACATGCAGGCGCAGTTCACCGCGCTGAACTGCATTGCCGAAGGCACCGGCGTGGTCACCGAAACCGTGTTCGAGAACCGCTTCATGCACGCGCACGAATTGCAGCGGCTGGGCGCGAATATCCATCTCGAAGGCAATGCCGCGGTGATCCGGGGCGTGGCGCAGATGAGCGGCGCGCCGATCATGGCCACCGACCTGCGCGCGTCGGCCTGTCTGGTGCTGGCCGGGCTGGTGGCCAAGGGCGACACCGTGGTCGATCGGGTCTACCACATCGACCGCGGCTACGAGAACATCGAGGAGAAGCTCGGCGTGCTCGGAGCGAAGATCAGGCGCCTGCCGAACTGATCGTCCGCAGGAGCGCACCGAAGTGCGCGATGGCTCTTGCCGGGGTTGATGCAAAAAGCATTTCGCGCACTTCGGTGCGCTTCAGCCGGGCGGCCCAGGCATTTCGCGCACAGGGTGCGCTCCTACACGGTTCACGGCCGGGTGAAGCTCACCAGCCGCATTTCCATGTTGCCGCCGTCGTGCTGCGACAGTTTCACCGGCAGCGGGTAGCGGGCCGGCACGTACCACGCGCTGAAACCGCGGTCGGCATCGGTGCGCTCCACCCGCATCGCCAGGAAGCTGCCGGCCGGCACCTTGACGTTTTCCTTGCCGGTCACCGCGAAGCGCTGGGTCTGCACCTCCTGCCGCACCGCGACCGGCAGCACGACCTGCCGCAGGCCGTCACGCAGCGCCAGGCCCAATGCCAGCGGCAAGGTGTTGCGCTCGACCATGCCGGGGCTGGCCGGGTAGGTCAGCGTGCGCTTGCCCTCGTCGACGGTCACCCGGTTTTTCGGCCAGTCGACCCGCAGCTGGCGCCGCTTGTTCTTGATCCCCGTCGTCAGCCGGTAGTCGTAGCTGATCGCCTCGGGCACATCGCCCTTCCAGCGGAAGCTGGAGGATTCCCGGTCGTCGGCGCCGAGCATGGCGGCCAGTCCGGCAGTGCCCTTGATGTCCTTGCTGAAGACCCATTCCCCATGGCCGCTCGCATGCAGGCTTACGGTGGCCTCGCCCATCGGCGCGCCATCCCGGGAAACCTGGTAGATGGCGGTGAAATCGCGGGGCGGCGCGGCCAGCGCGGTGGGCGCACCGAGCAGCAGGGCAAGGGCGAGAAGCGGGGCGGGCAGGGGGCGGATGGTCATGTGTCGAGTCTGCCTGTGTCGGGCTGAACCTGGGGATTACCGGGCGGCGAGCAGGCCTTGCGCGCCCAGTTCGAGCGGCGCGAGCAGCGGCCGGCCGTCGAATTGCGGCGCCTGATCGTGCCATTGCAGCCGATGGCTGGCCAGCAGGCCCAGGACTGCCGGCAGCAGCCGGTGTTCCTGCGCCAGCAGCCGCTGCGCCAGTTGCTCCTCGTCGTCGCCGGGATGGATCGGGATGCGCGCCTGGGCGATCACCGGGCCGCCGTCCAGTTCGGCGGTGACGAAGTGCACGCTGGCGCCGTGTTCGCGGTCGCCGGCCGCCAGCGCGCGGCGATGCGTGTGCAAGCCGCGATATTTCGGCAGCAGCGACGGGTGGATGTTGATCATGCGGCCGATCCACGGCGCCACCGCCGCAGCGTCGATGATCCGCATGAAGCCGGCCAGCACGAGCAGCTCGGCGCCGCTGGCGGCGATGCGGGCGAACAGTTCGAGGTCGAACGTGCGGCGGTCCGGATAACCGCGCGGATCGAGCGCCAGCGTGGGGATGCCGGCCGCTTCGGCCAGCCGCAGCGCGCCGGCCTCGGCCTTGTCGCTGCCCACCAGCACGAAGTCGACCGGCAGCTCGCCGCGATCGCGCGCGGCCAGCAGGGCGGCGAGGTTGCTGCCGCGCCCGGAGGCGAGTACGGCGACGCGTGGGTGCGGTGTGGTCATCGGCGCTGCGGCTGCTTCAGCCGATCCGCACGCGTTCGCCGCCGGCCGCCGGCACCACCGCGCCGATCACCGAGCTGGCCAGGCCGTGCCGGGCCAGCAGCGCGGACGCCGCCGCGACGGCGGCGTCCGGCAGGATCACGGTGAAACCGATCCCGCAGTTGAACGTGCGCCACATTTCCTCGCGCGCCACCTTGCCTTCGCGCTGCAGCCAGTCGAACACCGGCGGCAGCACGATCGCGGCGGCATCCAGCGCAAGGCCCAGGCCGTCGGGCACCACGCGGATGATGTTTTCCTTCAGGCCGCCCCCGGTGATGTGGGCCATGCCGTGCACCGGCGCACTCTTCAACAAGTCCAGCATCGGCTTCACGTAGATCGTGGTCGGCGCCATCAGCGCATCGGCCAGCTTCACGCCGCCGAGGTCGAGGTCGAGCGGGTTGCCGGCGCGCTCGAGGATCTTGCGGACCAGCGAATAGCCGTTCGAGTGCGGGCCGCTGGAGGCCACGCCCAGCACCACGTCGCCGGCGACGATGGCGTCGCCGGTCAGCATCCGCGACTTTTCCACCGCGCCCACGGTGAAGCCGGCCAGGTCGTATTCGCCCGGCGGGTACATGTCGGGCATCTCGGCGGTCTCGCCGCCGATCAGCGCGCAACCGGCCAGCTCGCATCCCTGCGCGATGCCGCCGACCACCGCCACGGTGGTATCCACGTCCAGCTTGCCGGTGGCGAAGTAGTCGAGGAAGAACAGCGGCTCGGCGCCCTGCACCAGCACGTCGTTGACGCACATGCCGACCAGGTCGATGCCGATCGTGCCGTGCCGGTTCAGCTGTTGCGCCAGCTTCAGCTTGGTGCCGACGCCGTCGGTGCCGGAAACCAGGACCGGCTCCCGGTAGCGTCCGGAAAGGTCGAACAGGCCGCCGAAACCGCCCAGCCCGCCCATCACCTCGGGACGGAACGTGCGTTTGACCAGCGGCTTGATGCGTTCGACCACGGCATTGCCGGCATCGATATCGACGCCGGCGGCGCGGTAGGTGAGGGCGTCGTCAGACATGGCGGAGACCGGTGGGGCAGAAACGCGCAAGTTTAGCAGCCTGCCGGGGTTTGGTGGCCGGGCCGGTGCAGGCCGGTGTGGTCCGCATCCGCGGTCCGGCGACGCCGGCATGGACGCTGGAGACGCGATTGGGCAGACTTCCCGCAGCGTCCCCTCGAAGATACCCGTACCCATGCGCCTGACACGTCTCCTGATCGTCGCCCTGTTGCTGGGTCTTGCCGTGCTGCCGCGCCTGCGCGCGCAGGACCAGGGCTCGCCGTATTCGGTCGTGGTGCCGGTCGCCGATACCAGCGACGGCGTGCGCGATCAGGCCTTTTCAAGCGCGCTCGCGCAGGTGCTGGCACGGGTCGCCGGGGGACAGGATCTGCGCGGCAACGCCGGCTACGGCGATGCGCTGGCCGGCGCCGGCTCGATCGTGCGGAAATTCCAGTACCAGCGCGCCGCCGGCGGCCTCGTCCTGCAGGTGAATTTCGAACCGGGCACGGTGCGCCGGCTGATCGCGAAGCTGGGTGTGGCGAGCGCGGGGATCAAGCCGCCGGTGTTGCTGCTGGTGCAGGGGGCGGACGGCAAGCTGTTCGGCCAGCCGGCGCTGGCCGGCCTGGCCGCGGCAGCGCACGCCCGTGGTGTCGACGTGGCGTATCCGGATGCGGCCGTTCCGCCGGATCCGGCCAAAGTGGTCGCCGCCGATCCCGCCACGCTGGCGGCGATCAACCGGCATTACCACACCGGGCTGGTGCTGTCCGGCCGGCTGCACGACGGCAGCGCCGACTGGACGCTGATCTCCGGCGGCCAGACGCAGCACTGGAGCGGCACCGGGGCGACCGAGGACGCGCTGCTGGCGGCCGCCGGCAACAGCATGGCCGATCGCATCGGCAGGCAGCTCAACGTGATCGGCACGGCAGTCAGCGACGGCAAGCTGTGGGTGGGCGGACTGGCCTCGGCGCTGGATTACGCGAACCTGCTGTCCACCCTGCGCGCCGATCCGGCCGTGCAGCAGGTGACCACGGTGGGTGCGCAGGATGACGGCGTGCTGCTGTACGTCAAGGCGTCCATACCGCTGGGCGGCCTGGCCGCGAACCTGGCGGCCGGCGGCCACCTGCTGCAGGGCGAGGCGCATCAAGGCGCCGATGCGAGCCTGCGTTGGCTGCATTGAGCGCATCGATGCCGGCGCGCGGCGACGGCCGGCACGCCGCGTTCCCGATCGACGGCGCCGGCTTCCGCCGGCCCGAGTCCAAGACAACCCGCTGCGCACGCCCATGACACACGACAACGCACGTCGCTGGCAGATGGCCGCCATCGTGGCGGTCATCGGTTACCTGGTCTGGCTGCTGGCGCCGGTGCTGATGCCGTTTGCGCTGGCCGGCATGCTCGCTTACCTGGGCGATCCGCTCGCCGACCGGCTGGAGCGGCACGGGCTGGGCCGCACATGGGCGGCCAGCATCGTTTTCCTGGTGTTTCTGCTGGGGCTGGTCGGGGTGCTGCTGCTGTTGATCCCGCTGATCTCGCGGCAGGTCGAAAACCTGATCGCGAGCCTGCCGCGCTACGCGCAGTGGACGCAGCACACGGCCTGGCCGCGGGTGCAGGCCGCCCTGCACCTGGATCCGCGCATGTTCGACAGCGATCGCCTGCTGGCCGCGATCAAGACGCACCTGGACTCGATCGGCGGAGTCGCCACGGTGGTGCTGGGCAAGGTGTCCCGCTCCGGGCTGGGCATCGTGCTGTGGTTGACCAACCTGGTGCTGATCCCGGTGGTGGCGTTCTATCTGCTGCGCGACTGGGACCGGCTGGTGGCCACCATCGACGGCATGCTGCCGCGCTCGATCCAGCCGACCGTGGCGCAGCTGGCGCGCGAGTCGGACAAGGTGCTCGGCGCGTTCGTGCGCGGCCAGTTGCTGGTGATGCTGGCGCTGGGCGTGTTCTACGGCGCCGGCCTGTCGCTGGTCGGGCTGTCGGTCGGCCTGCTGATCGGCCTGATCGCGGGCCTGCTCAGTTTCGTGCCGTACCTGGGTTTCATCGTCGGCTTCGGCGCCGCGGTGATCGCGGCGCTGGTGCAATACGGCGACTGGACGCATCTGCTGGTCGTCTGCGGCGTGTTCGCGATCGGCCAGCTGCTGGAAGGTTACGTGCTGGTGCCCAAGCTGGTCGGCGACAAGATCGGCCTGCATCCGGTGGCGGTGATTTTCGCGGTGCTGGCCGGCGGCTACCTGTTCGGTTTCCTGGGCGTGCTGCTGGCGCTGCCGGCCGCCTCGATGATCATGGTGCTGCTGCGCCACGTGCTGGAGCAGTACCGCCATAGCGAGCTGTATACCGATACCGGCATGCCGCCACCGGCGCCGGGTCGAGGCGACGCCACCGTGCCGGCCGGCGACGCGCGGGATGCCGCCGCCGCGCAAGCCGCGCCGCCCCCGGCCGACCGCGGCACGCCGTGATTGCGCAGTTGCCGCTGGCGCTGCGCTGGCCGCGTCGGCAGCGCTTCGAGCATTTCCATGCCGGCGCCAACGCCGCCGCGCTGGCCGCGGTGCAGACGCTGGCGCGTGAACCGGGCGCCGCCTGGGTCTATCTGCACGGCCCGGCCGGCAGCGGCCGCAGCCATCTGCTGATGGCGGCGTGCCAGGCCGCGGCGGCCGCGGGACGTCGCGTGCAATACCTGCCGCTGGCGACGCTGGGCGACCCTGCGGCGGTGCTGCGCGGCGTGGCCGGCAGCGAACTGCTGGCGCTGGACGACCTGGGCGCCATCGCCGGCGACCGCGCCGCCGAACACGCGCTGTTCGACCTCTACAACCGCAGCCGCGCCGAAGCCAGCGCCCTGCTGTTCGCCGCCGATGCCGCACCGGCACGGCTCGGCCTCGAATTGCCCGACCTGCGCTCGCGCCTCGGCGCCTGCACCCGGTTCGCGCTCAAGCTGCTGGATCACGGCGAACGCCGCGTCGTGCTGAAGGCGCAGGCCGCCGCGCGCGGCATCGAACTGGACGACGGCGTGCTGGACTGGCTGTTCGCCCGCTACGCGCGCGATCTGGGCGCGCTGCTGGATCTGCTGGACCGGCTCGATCAGGCGTCGCTGGCGGCGCAGCGGCGGATCACCATTCCGTTCCTGCGCGGGTTGCTGCGCGAGGGGACGGAATCGGGCTGAGTCGGCACGGATCGTGCGGCGTGCCCGCGGGCGCCTTCGCCGCTTCGATCGGACCGGCGGGGTTCAGGCCTTGAGCAGCGTCGGCGTCGCCTGCTGGCCGATCGCATCGACCATCGCCTTGGCCACGGGCAGGTTGCCGGCGATGAGGTTGCCGCTTTCGGGGATGCCGTCGCGGCCGGCGAAGTCGCAGTAGCGGCCGCCGGCTTCGTGCACCAGCAGTACGCCGGCGGCCATGTCCCACGGCTTCAGGCCGATCTCGAAATAGCCGTCCAGACGGCCGGCGGCGACGTAGGCCAGGTCCAGCGCGGCGGAGCCGGAGCGGCGGATGTCCTCGGCCTGGCCGAGGATCGCGCGGGTCATGTCCAGCTGCGGCCCCAGGTGTCCGCGCTGGCGGTACGGGAAGCCGGTGGCGATCATCGCGCCGTCGAGGTTCTCGCGCTTGGACACGCGCAGGCGGCGGTCGTTCATGTAGGCGCCGTCGCCCTTGCTGGCGGTGTACAGCTCGTCGCGCAGCGGGTCGAAGATCACGCCGTAGACCGGCTCGCCCTTGTCGAGCAGGGCGATCGAGACGCAGAAATGCGGGATGCCGCGCAGGTAGTTGTGGGTGCCGTCCAGCGGATCGATCACCCACACCAGCGGACCCTTGCCGGCGGCGCCGCCCTCCTCGCCGAGGAAGGCATGGGTGGGGTAGGCGCGGCGCAGTTCCTTGACGATCTCCGCCTCGGCCAGCCGGTCCACCTCGGAGACGAAATCCATGCGCTGCTTTTCGACGATGTTGAGCCCGTCGATGCGGTTCATGTAGCGCAGGATGACGTTGCCTGCTGAGCGCGCGGCGCGCGCCGCGATCGTGACGGCGGGTCTGGACATGGCTTCGGCTTTCGAAAGAGCGGGGTTGCGGCCGGCGATTCTAGCAGAGGCGCCGGGAGGGCGCTGCGGCTATCCGTTATGCTTGCCGGCCCCTGCCGGCCGTCTCCGATCCATGACTATCGATAGCCCCGCCAACCCGTTGCGCTTCGTGCTGGTGCGCCCCTCGCATCCGGGCAATATCGGCAGCGCGGCGCGGGCGATCCGCACGATGGGTTTCGAGCGGCTGGAACTGGTGGCGCCGGCGCGGTTTCCCGACCCGGAGGCGACCGCGATGGCGGCGGGCGCGGACGCGGTGCTGGCCCGTGCCGGCATCCATGACGGCCTGGTCGACAGCCTGGCCGGCTGCAGCCTGGTGCTGGGGCTGTCGGCGCGCCGGCGCGGCGTGCAGCTGCCGGAAATTTCCCCGCGCGCAGCCGCCGGCCAGGCGCTGGCCGCCGTCGCCCGCGGCGGGCAGGTGGCGCTGCTGTTCGGCAACGAGCGCAGCGGGCTGGAGAACGCGGAGCTGGCGCGCTGCCACGCGATGGTGCGGATTCCCAGCGTGGACGATTTCAGTTCGCTCAACCTGGCGCAGGCGGTGCAGGTGATGGCGTACGAACTGCGCGTGGCGATGCTCGGCGACGAGCTGCCGGCCGCGCCGCCGGTACCCGGGGAGCCGCCCGCCGACGCGGCGCAGATGGAGCGCTTCTACCAGCACCTGGCGCAGACGCTGGACGACATCGACTTCCACAAGGGCCGCGCCGCGACCACCATCCTGCTGCGCCTGCGCAAGCTGTTCCAGCGTGCGCAGCCGGACAACCGCGAACTGCGCGTGCTGCACGGCATCCTCGCCGACGCGCAGCGCATGGCGGGACTGGCCAAGGGCGGGAAGTGAATGGAGAGGAGTGAGGAGTGAGAGAAGGCAACGGCACGCCGCGCCCTGGCTTTCTCTCACTCCTTGCTCCACCGCTAGCCGCTTTCCTCGTCCCCCCGTTCCACCGGCGTCGAGGCGGGAGTGACCAGCAGCTTGTCGATGCGGGCGCCGTCGAGGTCGATCACCTCGAAGCGGATGCCGCGCCAGGAAAATACCTCGCCGGTCTGCGGGACATGGCCGAGCGCGGTCATCACCATGCCGGCGACGGTGCGGAAGTCGTGCTCCTGCTCCCCGGGCAGGTGATCCAGGTGCAGCAGTTCGCGCAGGTCGTCGGTGGACAGGCTGCCGTCGATCAGCCAGCTGCCGTCCGCGCGCTGCACGATCGGAGCGTCCTGGTCGCTTCCGCCGTGGCCGATCTGGCTGGCGCCGACCACCGCGGCCAGCAGGTCGTTGACGGTGACCACGCCTTCGATGTCGCCGTACTCGTCGACCACCAGCGCCAGCGGGGTTTCGGCATCGCGGAATTCCTCCAGCAGATCCAGCGCGCGCGCAGTGGCCGGCACGAACAGCGGCTTGGACAGATGGCCGAACAGCTCGAGGCTGCCTTCGGCGAAACTGTGCAGCATGCGCTTGACCTCGACGACGCCGACCACCTCGCTCTCGTCGCCGCGGTACACCGGGTAACGCGAGTACGGGGTCTGCCGCAGCACCTCGACGTTTTCCTCGCGCGGGGCGGCCAGGTCCAGCCACGCGATGCGCATGCGCGGCGTCATCACGCTGTCCACCGTGCGGTCGCCCAGGCGCAGCACCCGGTTGACCATGTTGTGCTCGTCCGCGTCGAGCACGCCCTGTTCGGCGCTCTCGGCGACCAGCATGCGGATCTCTTCCTCGGTGACCACGCCGCGGCCGCGCTGGTTGACCCGCAGCAATCGCAGCAGCAGGTTGCTGGACACGTTGAGCAGCCACACGAACGGCATGCTGAGCCGCGACAGCAGCAGCATCGGGATCGCCATGTAGGCCGACAGCTGTTCCGGTGCCGACAGCGCCAGCCGCTTGGGCACCAGTTCGCCGATCACGACCTGGATGAACGAGATCAGCGCGAAACCGAGCGCGATGCCGATCATCCGCGCGTAGGGCACCAGCCAGACCAGCCGTTCGGCATGCAGCGCATCGGCGATGTGCCCGCCCAGCGCATCGCCGGCGACCGCACCGGTGATCAGCATCACCAGGGTGATGCCTACCTGCACGGTGGACAGGAAATATTCCGGCGCCTCGGCATGGCGCAGCGCCAGGGCCGCGCGCGGGCTGGTTTTCGCCATCTGCTTGAGCCGGCTCTTGCGCGAGGCCACCAGCGCCATTTCCGACAACGCGAAGAAGCCGTTGCACAGGGCCAGCACGATGACGAGCACGA
>JAGWMU010000182.1 GCA_028873095.1 Pseudomonadota bacterium
CGGGGCGGTACAGCGCCACCAGCGCGATGATGTCCTCGAAGCGGTCGGGCCGGGCGTCCTTGAGCATGCGCTGCATGCCGGAGGATTCGAGCTGGAACACCGCGACCGTCTGCGCCTTCTTCAGCAGCTCGTACGGTGCCGGGTCGTCCAGCGGCAGCTGCGAGATGTCCAGCGGCGCCTCGCCGGTTTTCGCGCGATGCCGGTTGATCGCCTTCACCGCCCAGTCGATGATGGTCAGCGTGCGCAGGCCGAGAAAGTCGAACTTCACCAGGCCGACCGCTTCCACGTCGTCCTTGTCGTACTGGGTGACCACGCTGCCGCCGCCGGCTTCGCAATACAGCGGGGCGAAGTCGGTCAGGGGCGTCGGCGCGATCACCACGCCGCCGGCGTGCTTGCCGGCGTTGCGGGTGAGGTTTTCCAGCTTCAGCGCCAGGTCGACCAGCGCGCGGGCGTCCTCGTCCTGTTCGTACGCCTCGCAGAATTCCCTGACGACGCGATCGGGTTCCTTGCCCGATTTCTCGGAGCGGCCCAGCGCATCGGATAGCGTCAGGTCCAGCGGCCGCGGCGGGATCAGCTTGGCCAGCTTGTCGACCTGGCTGTAGCCCATGCCCAGCACGCGGCCGGAATCGCGCAGCACCGCCTTGGCCGCCATCGAGCCGTAGGTGATGATCTGGCTGACGCGATCGCGGCCGTACTTGCGCGAGACGTAGTCGATCACCTCGTCGCGGCGGTCCATGCAGAAGTCGATGTCGAAGTCGGGCATCGACACGCGTTCGGGGTTCAGGAAGCGCTCGAACAGCAGGTTGAACTGCAGCGGGTCGAGGTCGGTGATCTTCAATGCCCAGGCCACCAGCGAACCGGCGCCGGAGCCGCGGCCGGGTCCGACCGGGATGTCGTTCTGCTTGCCCCAGTTGATGAAGTCCGCCACGATCAGGAAGTAGCCGGGGAAGCCCATCGCGACGATCACGTCGAGTTCGCGCTCCAGCCGCTCCCGGTAGTCGGCCAGCGTGCGGCCATCGGCCAGCGGCGCCGCATCGAGGCGCTGCCGCAGGCCGGCGCGCGACAGTTCGCGGATGTAGCTGGCCAGGTCATGGCCGTGCGGTACCGGGAAGTCCGGCAGGTAGTACTTGCCGAACTCCAGCGTCAGGTTGCAGCGTCTGGCCAGTTCGACGGTATTTTCCAGCGCCTCGGGCAGGTCGCCGAACAGCGCCGCCATCTGCTCGGGCGACTTGAGGTATTGCTGGTCGCTGTATTCGCGCGGGCGCTTGGGATCGGCCAGCACGCGGCCCTGATGGATGCACACGCGCGCCTCGTGCGCCTCGAAGTCGTCCTGTTTCAGGAATCGCACGTCGTTGCTGGCAAGTACCGGCAGCTGGAGTTCGGCGGCCAGGGCGAGCGCGGCGGCATTCCAGTCTTCCTCGCCGTCGCGGCCGCAGCGGGTCAACTCCAGGTACAGCCGGTCGGGGAACAGCCGCGCCAGCGGGCGCAGTTGCGCCAGGGCCGCGTCGATGCCCTTGCTGGCGGAGAGGCGACCGATCCCGCTGTCGCGGCCGAGCAGGGCGATCAACCCATCGGCCGCTTCGGCCTGCAACCAGCCGGCTTCGATCAGCGCATGGCCGCCCTGCTGGCCTTCGCGCCAGGCGCGCGAAACCAGCCGCGACAGGTTGAGGTAGCCGGTGCGGTTCTGGCACAGCGCGGTGAGCCGCCACGGCCGCGGATCGTCCGGCGAGGCGATCCACAGGTCGCTGCCGCAGATCGGCTTGATGCCGGCCGTGCTGCAGGCCTTGTAGAACTTGACCAGCGCGAACATGTTGCATTCGTCGGTGAGCGCCACCGCCGGCATCCCCGCGCGCGCGCAGGCTTCGACCAGCGCCTTGATGCGGATGGTCGAATCGACCAGCGAGTATTCGCTGTGCAGGTGCAGATGGGCGTAGCGAACGGTCATGCGGGCTGGGAGCCTGTCGGCTTTGGTGGTCGAGGCGGGAACATGGACCGCGCAGTCGGATTCGCAGCCCGACCAACCCGCGGCCCGACAGGCTCCTGGTGCGGTGAATCCATGCAGGCTAGCCGGCGGCCGGCGCATCGGCAAGATTGACATCCGTCGTGCTTGCCGGAAGCGCGGCGGGGCCTGGCCACGCGCAGTCCGCGCTTCAGAACAATGTCCGTTGCGCCAGCAGCCGGCGTACCGGCGCAAAGCTGCGCCGGTGCTGCGGGCAGGGGCCGAGCCGCTGCAGTGAAGCCAGGTGCGCCGGGGTCGGATAGCCCTTGTGCACGGCGAACCCGTAACCGGGATGCACGGCATCGAGCAGCACCATCAGGCGGTCGCGGCTGACCTTGGCGAGGATCGAGGCGGCGCCGATCGCCGGTTCCAGCGCGTCCCCGCCGACGATCGCGCGGCCGCGACAGGGCAGGTCCGCGGGCAGCCGGTTGCCGTCGACCAGCGCTTCGTGGGCGGCCGGCACGAGGCCGGCCACGGCCCGGCGCATGCCGCTCATGGTGGCCTGGAAGATGTTCAGGCGGTCGATCTCGTCCCGCTCGACCAGCACGATGCAGTACGCCAGCGCGCGCTCGACGATCAGCGGGTACAGCGCCTCGCGTTTCGCTTCGCTGAGCTTCTTCGAGTCGTTCAGTCCCGGGATCGGGCGGGCCGGATCGAGGATCACCGCGGCCACCGCCAGCGGCCCGGCCAGCGGCCCGCGGCCGGCCTCGTCGACGCCGGCGACGAGGATGCGCCGGGCATCCGCCGGCCCATCTCCCGAGGATGATGGTTCCGGGTGGAGGGTGGTCGCCGGACGCCTAGCCATCGCCGCGTCGCGCGTCGATCAGCTCGGCGATCGCTGCTGCCGCGCGATCTCCCGCGTGGCCTTCCAGGTCGCCACGCAGGGCCTGGTGCAGTTGTTCGAACGCGATCACGATCGCGCCGCGCCGCGCGTGGTCCTTGAACAGGGCGAGCGTGGCGGCAGCCAGGTTTTCGGCGGTGCAGTCGTCCTGCATCAGTTCGGGCACCAGCAGCTCGTTGCCCAGGCCGCAGGCGCGCGCCAGGATGTTGGGCAGCGTGTAGACGTCGGTCTTGATCATCCGCAGCGCGCGCGCGATGCGATAGCTCAGCGGCGCGACGCGGTAGCCGACCACCATCGGCCGCTTCGCCAGCATGGCCTCCAGCGTGGCGGTGCCGGAGGCCAGCAGTACCACGTCGGCCGCCAGCATCGCCTCGTGCGCATGGCCGTCCAGCAGCAGCGGCGCGGTTCCGTCGTGCGGGCCTTTCGCCAGCAACGCCGCGAGCAGGGCGTGCACCTGCGGGTTGGCCGCCGGCAGCACGATGCGCAGTCCCGGCAACGCCGCGGCGATCCGGGTCGCGGCATCGATGAAGATCTGCCCCATGCGCGTCAGTTCGGCCGGCCGGCTGCCCGGCAACAGGGCCAGGATCGGCACTTGCTGCGGCAGCTTCAGGGCAGTGCGCGCGCCCGCGCGATCGGACACCAGGGCGAAACGGTCCGCCAGCGGATGACCGACGAAGCGCGCGTCGATGCCGTGCCGGGCGTAGATCGCCGGTTCCATGGGAAACAGGCACAGCACGCGGCTGGCGCTGCGGCCGATCTTCCGCGCGCGTTTTTCGCGCCACGCCCAGACCGACGGGCTGACGTAGTGCGCGGTCTTCAGGCCGGCCTGCTGCAGGCGCCGTTCCAGGCCGAGATTGAAGTCGGGCGCATCGATCCCGACGACGACGGCAGGGCGGGCTTCGAGCAGTCGCGCCAGCAGTGTCCGGCGCAGCCGCAGCAGTCGCGGCAGGTGCGTGATCACTTCGCTGAAGCCGAACAGGGACAGCTCGCGGATGTCGTGCCAGGACTCGAATCCCCGGGCCTGCATGCGGGCGCCGCCGATGCCGGCGAAGCGGGCATGCGGGTAGCGCCGGCGCAGTGCGGCGATCAGGTCGGCGCCGAGCTGGTCGCCGGAATCCTCGCCGGCGACCAGGGCGATGAGCGGGGCGGGAACTGATCCGGCAGCAGACATGATTCAGCCCTGAAAAGAGCAAGAGCGCATGTTCGATTTGCCGATATGCGCTGCGCGCATGTCAGCGGGCGAGCGTCCGATCGCAGCGGTCGAGGAATTCGAGCATGGCACGCACATCGTCACTGGCCTGCGCCTGCAACGTCAATTGCTCGCGCGCCTCCGGCAGCGACAGGCCGGCCATGTACAAGGTGCGGTAGGCGCGCTTGATCGCGGAGATCCGGGCGGCGTCGAAGCCGCGGCGCTTCAGGCCTTCGCTGTTGATGCCGCGTGGCCGGCCGTGCTGTTCGTTCGCCATCATCACGAACGGCGGCACGTCCGAGCCGACCAGGCAGCCCATGCCGATGAAGGCATGGGCGCCGACCTTGCAGAACTGGTGCACGCCGGAATACCCGGAAAGAATCGTCCAGTCGCCGATCTCGACGTGGCCGGCCAGCGCGGAGTAGTTGGAGAACACCACGTGGTCGCCGATCAGGCAGTCGTGCGCGACGTGCACGTAGGCGAGCACCCAGTTGTCGTTGCCGATGCGGGTGATGCCGCCGCCGTCGCCGGTGCCGCGGTTGATGGTGACGAACTCGCGGATCAGGTTGCGGTCGCCGATCACCAGCTCGGTGCGTTCGCCGGCGAACTTTTTGTCCTGCGGCGCGCCGCCGAGCGAGGCGAACTGGGTGATGCGGTTGTCGCGGCCGATCCGGGTCGGCCCCTCGATCACCACGTGCGGTCCGATCGACGTGCCATCGCCGATTTCCACCTCGGCGCCGATCACACTGTAGGCACCGATGCTGACATTGGCGCCGATGACGGCGGAGGGATCGACCAGCGCAGTAGGATGGATCGGGGTGGCGGGAATCATTTTTCGGACCTTGCCGCGCACATCAGTTCGCAACTGGCCACTTCCCTGCCGTCGACCAGGGTGCGCGCCATGAAGATGCCCATGCTGCGCATCAGCCGCTTCATGCTGACTTCCATGCGCAGCTGGTCGCCCGGCACCACCGGCGCGCTGAAACGCGCGTTGTCCACCTTGACCAGGTAGAACAGCGAGCTGTTGCTGTCGCCCTTGATGCGGCCGCTGATCTGGGTCAGCAGGCCGGCAGCCTGCGCCATCGCCTCGATGATCAGCACGCCGGGCATCACCGGGTGGCCGGGGAAATGGCCGAGGAAAAACGGCTCGTTGATGGTGACGTTCTTCAACGCCACCACGCTGACGTCGGGTACCAGCTCGGTCACGCGATCCACCAGCAGGAACGGATAGCGGTGCGGCAGCAATTGCTGGATCTGTTCCACGGTCACCGGCAGGCTGAAGGTCGCGGTGTTGTCATTCATCG
>JAGWMU010000183.1 GCA_028873095.1 Pseudomonadota bacterium
TCGCTGATGAACGTCGCCTTCCGCTTCCGCGACCCGGCCCTGACCGGGCTGTTCCTGGCCGAGGCGGAACGGCAGGGGTTTTCCGGGCTGGAGGGGCACCGCTCGATCGGCGGCCTGCGCGCCTCGCTCTACAATGCCGTCAGCGAACCGGCGGTGCGGCAGCTGGCCGGGCTGATCGAGGATTTCGCGCGGCGGCACGGCTGATCCCGGCCGCCGCGGCACCGGCCGGCCGCACCGCTCCGGGCAGGTCGCGCAGGTCCGGCCGCCCGGCAGGTAGGGGGGATGGGGCCTGTCCGCGTTTAACTGGTGGCAGGGTGGCATCCGCGCGGCGACTGGTTCCCGCCGCCGGATGCCGCCCTGCCGGTTGTCCGGCCGTGCCGGCCCAGTTCCCCGTTTGGCGGCCAGGATGCGGCTCAAATTCTCCCGCAGGGATGCGGGGGCTCCTTCTGCCACACCACACACTTGCGGTCAATGCGATAATGTGAACACCATCACGCTGATCAACTCATGGTGTCACTCCATGGAACTGCACTCGGTCGAGCGCGGGCAATCCAAGCCCGTGCTGGACGACTCCTCCGAATTCAACGCATTCGTGCGCGGTCAGCGCGAGGGGCTGGTGCGCTTTTTGCGCCGGCGTACCCCGCTGGAGGAAGATGCGCAGGATCTCGCGCAGGAAAGCCTGGTCCGCCTGATGCGTTACCGGGAACACGCGCCCACGGCATGGGCTTCGCTGCTGTACCGGATCGCGATCAATGCCCTCAACGACCGCCTGCGCCGGGCCCATACCCACCATGAAGCCCAGCACGGCAGCCTGGATGTCGACTTTGCCGAACTGGCCTCGCTGGAACCGTCGCACGAACAGCAGGTCGCCACCCGGCAGGAGCTGGCGGTGCTGCAACGCGTGCTGCTCGGCTTGCCGCTGCGCTGCCGCCAGATCTACCTGTTGAACCGGATCGAGGGCATGAGCTATATCGAGATCGCCGACCACTGCGGCATCAGTGTCAAAGCCGTGGAGAAACACATCAGCAAGGCACTGAAATTGCTGCGCGAACGCCTGGCGCCAATCAATCGGGAGCTCGCCCAACCATGACCTCCCATCCATCTTCCCGCAGTTCGACAGACGCTCCGCTGAGCGCCGAGGAATGGCTGGCGCGCCTGCTCTCGCCCGACAACGGCGCCGAAGACAGCGAGGTGTTCGAACGCTGGCGCGTGGCGGACCCCGAGCACGCGGCGGCGTATGCCGAGGCGGAACGCATCCACCACAGCGCGGCGCTGCTGTCCGACGATCCGCTGTTGCGTGCGGCCGCCCGTGCGGCTCGTCGCGACACGGCCCGTCGACGCAGCTCGCCCCAGCGCCAGATGTGGCTGCTGGCCGCCGGGATCGCCGCCAGCCTGTTGCTGACGGTCGGCCTGGTTCGGCAAGGCGGGGTCGACACCGGCACCGAACAGCATTACGCCAACACCATCGGCCTGCCGCAGACGCTGCAACTCGCCGACGGCACCCGGCTGCGGCTGGATGCCGAGTCGTCGCTCACGGTTCGCCTCGGCCCGGGTCAGCGCGTGGCCACCCTCGAACATGGCCGCGTCCAGTTCACCGTGGCGCATGACCCGCAGCGGCCGTTCCTGGTGCGCGCGGGCAACAGCACGATTCGCGATATCGGCACCATCTTCCAGGTCAGTCGCGACGCGGATGGCGTGACGGTCGGACTGCTCAAGGGCAAGGTCGCGGTCAGTGGCAACAGTGGCAACCGGCCGTGGAGCAGCGAGCTCAAACCGGCCCAGCAACTCCATATCGATGGCAACGGCACGGCCGGCGCCATCGCCCCGCTCGATCTGGCCGTCGCGCAGGGCTGGACGCACGGCGAGCTGGCATTCCGCGAGCGCCGGCTGGACGATCTGCTCAGCGAAATGAACCGCTATTCGAAAACCCAGCTGCGTCTGGGCGACCCGTCGCTGGCCGGGCTGGAAGTAAGCGGCAGCTTCCATGCCGGCGATCAGGAAGCCCTGGCCAAGGCACTGGCCCGCGGCTGGCAACTGCGCGTGGTACGCACCGCCGCGAACGAGCTCACCCTGCTGCCGGCCGATACCGAGCGGCAGCGCTGAACCTGGATGAGCCGAACAGGTACCTGCCGGCCTTCACGCGCCCGACATCGACGAGTGTCGCTGCCTTGGCTCGCACTGTGCCTGCTGGGCCTGTGCACCGGCCTGCATGCCGCCGACCGGCAATCGAACTACCGCATCGCCGCCGGCTCGCTCAACGATGTGCTGCGGGTGTTCATCCAGCAGAGCGGCGCCCAGCTGCTGTACCCGCCCGAACAGACCGCTCATCGCCGCAGCAAGGGCCTGGAAGGCCGCTTCGATCCGCCGCAGGCGCTGGATATCCTGTTGCGCGGCAGCGGCCTGCACGCCGAGGCGGTCGCACCGGGCACCTATGTGCTGCGGCGCAATCGGCAACCCACGCGGCAGGCTGCGCGGATCCCGCAGATACCCAAGCCACATCGCCCCACCCAACTGGGCATGATCGAAGTCACCGGCACGCATATCCGTCGCACCGTGCTGGAGACCGCAGCGCCGTTGACCATCATCGACCGCGCCCAGATCGAGCACAGCGGCTACCAGACCCTGTTCGAGCTGCTGCGCGCGCAGCCCGGCATCCGCGTCAACAACACGCCGGTCGCGATGACCGACGGCACCGCCTATCAGAACAACGGCCTGTCCGGCGCGATCGGCGCCGCCGCCGTGGACCTGCACGGCCTGGGCCCGACCGCCACGCTGTTCCTGATCGACGGCCAGCGCATGGCGGGCTACGGGCTGGCGCAGGGCGAGTTCGGCCTGGTCAACGATCTGGACAGCATCCCCCTGGCGCTGATCGAACGCATCGAGGTGCTGCGCGACGGTGCCTCGGCGATCTATGGCTCCGACGCCATGGCGGGGGTGGTCAACATCATCCTGCGCAAGAAGTTCAACGGCGTCGCGCTGGATGTCACCACCGGCATCTCGTCGCACAGCGACGCCGGCCAGCGTCGCGGCACGGTGACCTTCGGCACCACCACGGCCGGCGGCAGCCACTTGCTGCTCAGCCTGGATTATCTCAGCCGGTTGCCGTTGCTCGGACGCCATCGCTCATGGGTGGCGGGCGCGGCGCGTGCCGCTTCGTCATCGGCGGGCGCCGGCACCGACTACTTCTATTTCGACAACGGCCAGATCAACCATATCGGCAGCCAGACCTGCAGCCAGTTCCTTCCGGACGGCCCGTGCACCAGCGACGCGGCCAATCAGACCAACCTGCAGACCGGACTGGAAAGTCGCTCCATCCTGGGTCATCTCGATCATCCCGTAGGCCCGCTGTCGCTCTACCTGGGCTTTCGCTGGACGATGCTTCGACAACACCAGCAGATGGCGCCGGCCACGGAGCAGCTGCTGCTCACCGACCCCAGTCAACCCAGTGGTTCCCGGCAATTGACCTATGCCTTCGACGATATCGGCCCGGTGACCGACGTCACCGACTCGAGCAGCGATCAGCTGACGCTGGGGCTGCGCGGCTCGCCGGGTGCATGGCACTGGGATGTGCACCTGGACAGCCAGCGCAACGCGGGCACCGACCGCGTCCACGGCCTGTTGCGCACCAGCGTGCTCGACCAGGCGCTGAGCGATGGCAGCTACCAGCTCGGCTCGTATGACAACCCGCCCGGGCTGCTGGCCCAGCTGTCCCCCACCCTGCGGCGCACCGGCCATACCAGCCAGACCGGTTTCAGCGCGCATATCAGCGGCCCGCTCGGGGAATGGCGCGGCGGCACGCCGTCGGTGGCCGTGGGCATCGAAGGCTATCGCGAGCAGCTGGTGGACCACCCCGACCCGCTGCTGATCCACAACGATATCTTCCAGTTCCAGTCGCCGTATACGCGCCATGGCAACCGCTGGATCTCCGCCGCCTACCTTGAACTGGAGGCGCCGCTGGGCCGACGGCTGACCGCGAACCTGGCCGGCCGCGTCGACCACAGCAGCGGGTTCGGCTGGGCCGCCTCGCCCAGGCTGGGGCTGAAGTGGGACATCTCCGACAGCATCAGCCTGCGCGGCACCGTGGCGCGCGGCTATCGCGCGCCGACCCTGCCGGAACTCGACCGTCCGCAGGCACTGACCCCCAGCGGCGTGGTGGTCGAGGTTCCCAATGCGCTGCTGCCCTGCCTCGATCCGACGCCGGCAAGCAGCACCACCACCTTCTGCACCTTGCGACTGGACAGCGTGGGCAACCCGCGGCTGCGGCCGGAACGCTCGCACAGCGTCACCCTGGGACTGGTACTGGCACCGACACCGGCGCTGGGCATTGCGCTGGACGTCTTCCAGATCCGCCGCACGAACGAGATCAATCCGCTGCCGGTCTCCTACGCGCTGGAGCATCCGGACATTTATCCGCAGCTGTTCCAGCGCGATGCGGCGGGCGTCCTCGATGCATTCGACCAGCAGCTGGTGAACCTGGGCCACACCACCGTGCGCTCGTACGACCTCGACGTGCACTACCGCCTGGAGACCGACCGTGCCGGGCGTTTCGGCTTCAACCTCAGCGTGGACTGGCTGGCCGAGCTGCGGCGGCAGACCCACCCCGGCGCGGCGCTGGAGTCGTTCGCCGGCTACGCCAACCAGCCACGCGCCACCGCGCTGGCCGGGCTGGAGTGGACACGCGGCAACTGGAACAGCACCGCCAACCTGCGCTATACCGGCCACTATGCCTTTGCGCCCAGCTCGAACAGCCTGGTCACCTGCCCCGACGCCCAGCAACAGGCCGGCCACTGCACCACGCCCGCCTTCACCCTGCTGGATCTCGACCTGGAGTACGCCGGCATCCGGCACTGGCGGATCAGCCTCAACATGCACAACGCGCTCGACCATCGCCCGGTCTATTACGGCAACCCCATCATGGGCTACAACCCCGCGTTCGACGACGTGATCGGGCGCTATTTCCTGCTCAGCTTCCGCTACCGGAGCCAACCGCCGGGTTGAGCCGGCATGCTGTTCCGCGTTTTTTGCCCGCAATGGGTCGCCATGCGCGACAGGTAGGGTCAGCGCGCGCTGCTGCGTCTATAGTCTTTGGGATGTTTGCCTGCGCGGCCCGGATCCTGGATGCCAGAATTCCGGGCCGCGCTTTTCACCACCACCACAATTTCATCGTGTTCGATCCTTCAGGGGGAGTCATGAAACAAAGCAGTACCCGCCGCTTCACCGGCCGCCAGGGCGCACCGAAACTGTTGACGGCGATGATCGCCCTGGCCCTCGCCACGCCGTGGCTGAGCCATGCGCAGAGCTTCGTGCCGGCCGGGCCGGGTACCGA
>JAGWMU010000184.1 GCA_028873095.1 Pseudomonadota bacterium
GGCGCGGTTGAAGCCCTGGTCGCCCGGCAGTTTGCTGCCGACCACCGCCAGCACGCTGCCGGTGTGCGCATCGGTGACCACCGCGGCGGCCTGCACGCCGTTCGCGCGCTTGCCGAGTCCGGCCAGCGTGTTGTCGATCGCCTGCTCGGCATACAGCTGCGCGGCCGGGTCCAGCGTGGTGAAGATCGACAGGTTGCCCGCGCGCAGGGTCTGGTCGTCGAAGTCGGCGGTGATCTGCTGGCGCACCAGCTGCATGAAGGCGGGGAAGCGGTTGTGCGGCAGCTGGCCGTTGCTGATCACGTCCAGCGGCGCCGCCTGCGCCGCATTGGTCTGCGCGGCGGTGAGCAGGCCGGTATCGGCGAACTCCTGCAGCACCAGGTTGCGCCGCGCCAGCGCCCGCGCGGGCGCGCGGCGCGGATCGTAATAGCTGGGCCCCTTCACCATGCCCACCAGCAGGGCGATCTCCTGCGGCCGCAGGTCCTGCAGCCGGCGGCCGAAGTAGAACTCCGAGGCCGCCGCGAAACCGTGCACCGCCTGTTCGCCCTGCTGGCCGAGGAAGACGTCGTTGACGTAGGCCTCCAGGATCCGGCCCTTGCTGTAGTGGGCCTCCAGCAGGATCGACATCAGGGCTTCGTTGAATTTGCGGGTATAGGTCTGGTCGCGGTCGAGGAACAGGTCCCGCACCAGCTGCTGGGTCAGGGTGGAGCCGCCCTGCACCGTGTGGCCGGCGCGCAGGTTGGCGAGCGCGGCGCGTGCGATGCCGCCGAAGTCGATGCCGATGTGGTGCTTGAAGTCGCGATCCTCGACCGCCTGCAGTCCGCTCAGCAGCAGCGGCGGCACGTCGGCCAGCGCCACCACGCGGCGATCCTCCTGATGGGCGCCGTAGAGCGTGGCGATGCGCGCCGGGTCGAGATGGGTCAGCGCGATGGCCTTGCCGCTGGCGGCATCCTGCACCTGCTGCACGATGCCGTTGTCCAGGGTGACGCGAATGCGCCTGGGCAGTTCGCCGCCGTCCGGACCGGCGTAGCCGCGCGAGGCAATCGTGTAGCGCGCGCCCTGCCTCATCCAGCTGCCGGGGACGCGGCCTTCGCCATCGTGGCTGTAGCCGGCGAAGGCCAGCTCCAGCTCCAGCGCGGCCGGCGTCATCGGATTGCCCGCGCGAAGCGGCAGCGGCCGCGCATAGACCCGGGTGGGCACGGCGAACACCAGGTCGCTGAAACGATCCTGCACGCGCTTGTTGAGCACCAGCGTGTACGGCAGCAGAAACCCGAGCAGCAGGCCCATGCCGATCCAGAACGGGATGCGCAGCCAGGACCAGCAGATGCGCGCGAACGAACGGGTACGTGTCAGAGGGGCCAACGTGGGGAAATCCGCAATGCAGTAGGGTCCGATGATAGAGCCTGCCACCCGGCGCGCGGATGAACGCAGCGGACATTCGAAGGGCAAAACGCGGGCAGAACGGCGGCTTGCCCGGCCTACGGGGTCGGCACCCACATCGAGGGTTCGGGCCGGAACGGCCGCGGACTGACGCCGAGCAGGCGCTGCATTTCGCCGTTGTCGGCGATCAGGTCGGTGTCCAGCCGGTGCAGCGGGCCACGCCATCGCGGCAAGGCCTGGCGACCGAGCTGCAGCAGCCATGCCGGCAGCGGCAACGGCACGGTGGGACGCGGCAGGCTGCGGCGGACCCGCGCGAACATCTCGGCCGCCGGCAGGCGCTCGCCGCCGCCGACAGGCAGGATCCGGCCCGCGGCCGCCGGGCATTCCAGCGCGGCCAGCACCGCCTGCGCCACGTCGTCGGCATGCACCGGCTGGCGCAGGCCGCTGCCCGCCGGCAACGGAAACAGCCGCATGCGCATGGCGCGGCGGGCGATCGGGGTGAGGCTCCGGTCCAGCCCGGCGCCGTAGATCAGGGTGGGCCGCAACACCGTCCAGGCGCAGCCGTGGCCGGCGCAAGCCTTCGCCAGCGCCGCCTCGCCATCGCGCAACTGGCGGGCGATCGCCCGTTCGGCGGGCACGCTGGAATCGCACTTGGTTTCGGCGCTCATGGAACTGGTGGCGATCACCCGCGGCGCACCGATCCGCTTCGTGCGCGCCAGCCAATCGGCCAGCGCCTGCAACGGACCGAAGCTGATGATGGCGGACAACGACGGCGGCGGCGCCACGGCATCGGGCAGCGTGCCCTGCAGCCAGGTCAGCCCGGGTGTGGCCGCCCGTGGTTGCCGGCTCAGCGCCAGCACCTCTTCGCCGCCGGCGATCAAGCGTGGCAACAGGAAGTGGCCGATCTGACTGCTGCCGCCGAACACCAGGATCGTCATGCCGGACTCACGTGCCGCCCTGCAGGCGCGCGCTCAGCTCGCGCACGCGCGGGTGATTCGGCGCCAGCTTGCGCGCCCGTTCCAGTGACTGGGCGGCGCCGATGCGGTCGCCCCGTGCCAGCTGCTGTTCGGCCTGATCGAGCCAGGCCGAGGCCAGCTGATCGGCAAGGGCCGGCTGCGCCGCATCGCCGGGCGACAGTTCGGCCAGGTCGTCCAGCATCTCGCCGGCCTGCGCCAGGTTGCCATTGGCCAGGGCCTGCTTGAACTGCTGCTGGACCTCGACCGGCAAGCCCTGCAAACCCTTCAGCGCCTGGACATTGTTGCCGTCGATCGCCAACGCGCTGCGATACAGGTCGTAGGCGCTGTCGCCGGGCGGCAGCATGACGTCGCCATGCCGGGTCGCCGCCTGGGCGCGCTGCAGCAGCTTCGCCACCGCCGCTTGCTGCTGCGGCGACAGTCCGGACGCCACCTGCGTGAGGTCGTTCGAGGGCAGCGTTCCGGGCGCCTGCCCGGCGCCGCTGTCCAGCCGCGCCCGGGCGGCGGCAAGATCGGCCGACTTCGGCGCCAGCGTGGCGGCCTGGTCGAGCAGGCGACCGGCCTGGGCCCGGTCGCCGGCATCCATCGCCGCATCCGCCTGCACGGTCAGCGCCTGCGCCACCATGCCGAGCCCGGCCGCGGCCTGCGCATTGCCCGGATCCAGTGCCAGCGCCGCCTTGAAGTGCGCCAGCGCGGTGTCGTCGCCGGTGCCGCTGATGCGGCCGGCGCGCAGGGCGTCCATCCCCTGCTTGAGCGCGGCATCCAGCGCGCTGCTGTCCTGTTGGCGGCTCTGCGCCTGCAGCGCGCGCAGCGCGGGCAGTGCGCCGTTGTTCGGCTGCAATGCGGCCAGCTGTTCGATGCTGGCATTCGCCGCGACCGTGTCGTTGGCGTCGAACGCCTTGTGCGCCTGCGCGGCCAGGGCGTCGCCCACCTGATCGAGTCCGTGTGCCGCCACCGCATTGCCGGGATCGGCCTGCAACACCTTTTTGTAGAGCGCGCCGGCGCCCTGGGGACCGTCCAGCGCGCCCGCGGCCAGTGCCTGCTGGGCCTGCCCGATCAGGACCACGGTCTGCGCCTGCGTCACGCGGGCGCTGCTGATCGCGTGATCCAGCCGATCGATGTCGCTGCCGCCGCCGAGCAGTTCGCGGGCGACCGCCGCCAGCTGGGCGGCCTGTGCCACGTGCCCCGCCTGCAGCGCGGCATCGCCCTGCGCCAACTCGGCCAGGCCCACCTGGTGCAGGCCGTCGCGGGCACGATCGTTGTCCGGCTCCAGTGCCACCGCCGCCTGGAACAGCTCGCGCGCACTGGTGCCGTCGTGGCCGTCCAGATGGCCGGCTTGCAGCGCCTGCTGGGCCCGCCCCAGCACGTCGTTGAACTCGGTGCGCGGCAGCAGGGCGCGCAGGCGGTTCTGGTTGACCCAGGCCGTGGCGACGGCCCCGCACAGCACCAGCACCGCCAGCAGCAGCCAGCCGCGCCTGCCGCCGCGCGGCTTGGCCGCGGCCGCCTCGGCACGCCGGTGGCGCGGCTCGACCGTGATCTGCGGCAAGCCATCGCCGGACGGCGCGGACGGCACATCGAGCTGCCCGATGTCGCCCAGCGTCGGCTCGGTGCGGCCACGTGAATCGGCTTCGTAAGGGTCTCGATGTCCGCTCATGTTCTCAAGGCTGTGAATGCTGCCGATGCAGCTTAGCATCGGCGCAGGATGCGCTTCGCATCACGGAAATCGGCGTTCAGCTTGCCGGCGAGTGCGGGGCGCCGCTCACCCCACCCCGACCCGCCGCGCGTCGATCACGTTGGGCAGCGCCAGCAGTTTGCCGAGCAGGGTCGACAGCTGCTCGAAGTCGCGCACGCGCAGGGTGAAGCGCATTTCCACCTCGCCGGTGCTGGCGAACATGCGGCTGGACGAGGCGATGATGTGGGTGCCGAGGTTGCTGATCACGCTGGTGACGTCCTTCTGCAGGCCCTTGCGGTCGTAACCGCGCAGTTCGATGTCGACCTCGTACGGCTGGCTGGCGGCGCTGCCCCAGCCCACCTCGATCACCCGGTCCGGATCGCGCCGGGCCAGCCGCGCCAGGCTGCCGCAGTCGGCGCGGTGCACCGACACGCCGCGCCCCTTGGTGATGAAGCCGCGCACCGGATCGCCCGGCAGCGGCTGGCAGCAGCGCGCCAGCGTGGTCAGCAGGTTGCCGATGCCCTCGATGCTGAGCGCACCGCGGTCGAGCTTGGCGGGCCGCGCGGTCGCCGCCGGCGCCGACTCGGGCGCCGCCGGCGGGTGCGCGGCCTCCTGCAGGGCCCGCGCGATCTGGCCGGGACTGATCTCGCCCAGCGCCAGCGCGATCAGCAGTTCGTCGTGGGTCTGCAGATGGAAGTGCGCGGGCAGCCTGGCCACGTCCACCGTCGGCAGCGCCAGCCGTTTCAGCTCGCGTTCCAGCATGCCGCGGCCGACCGCGAGATTGGCGTCGTGGGCGATCCGGCGGAACCACGCCCGCACCTTGTCCTTCGCCCGCGCCGTATTCAGGTAGCCGTGGTGCGGCGACAGCCAGTCGCGGCTGGGCTCGCCCACCTTGGCGGTGAGGATCTCCACCCGGTCGCCGCTGTGCGGCTGGAACGTCAGCGGCACGATGCGGCCGTTGACCTTCGCCCCGCGGCAGCGGTGACCGACCTCGGTGTGCACCAGATAGGCAAAATCCAGCACCGTCGCGCCGCGCGCCAGGTCGAACACTTCGCCCTTGGGCGTCAGCAGGTAGACGCGGTCTTCCAGCAGTTCGGCCTGCAGGTCGGCGGCCAGGCCGCTGTCGTCCGCGCCGCGCGGCTCCAGCAGCTTCCGCATCCAGGCGATCTTCGCCTCGAATTCGGCATCGCCGCTGCCGCCTTCCTTGTAGCGCCAGTGCGCGGCCACGCCCAGCTCGTTCGCGCGATGCATCTCGTGGGTGCGGATCTGCACTTCCAGCGTCTTGCC
>JAGWMU010000013.1 GCA_028873095.1 Pseudomonadota bacterium
GCCGGGTCGGCCTTGTCCAGGTTGGCGGTGGGCGGCACCGCGCCGTCGCGCAGCGCGCCGATCACCGCCACCAGTTCCAGCGCGCCGGAGGCGCCCAGCGCGTGGCCGTGCATCGACTTGGTCGAGGACACCGCCAGGCGGTCGGCATGGGGGCCGAACGCGAGCCGGATCGCCTTGCTTTCGGTGGCGTCGTTGGCCGCCGTGCCGGTGCCGTGGGCATTGATGTAGTCGACGTCCTGCGGCGCCAGGCCAGCTTCGGCCAGTGCCTGGGCCATCGCGGCGGCCGCGCCGGCGGCACTGGGCATCACGATGTCGGTGGCGTCCGCGCTCATGCCGCTGCCGGCCAGCTCGGCCAGGATCACCGCGCCGCGGGCCTGCGCATGTTCCAGCGATTCCAGCACGAAGATGCCGGCTCCTTCGCCCAGCACCAGGCCGCGGCGGTTGGCGCTGAACGGCCGGCAGGTGTCGTCGGCCAGCACGCGCATCGCTTCCCAGGCGCGCATGGCGCCGTAGGTGATGCAGGCCTCGGTGCCGCCGGTGACTGCCGCATCGGCCAAGCCGTAGCGGATCATCTGGGCCGCCTGGATGATCGCGTGGTTGGCCGAGGCGCAGGCGCTGGCCACGGCGAACGTCGGGCCGCGCAGCCCATAGGCGATGCTGATCTGGCTGGCCGAGGCATTCGTCATCAGCCGCACGATGGTCAGCGGATGCGCGCGCTGGGCGTTCTCGGCGTAGATGCGCCGGCTCTGTTCGTCCTGGGTGGTCTCGCCGCCGACGCCGGTACCGACGATCGCCGCCGTGCGCAGGCCGAGTTCGCCCTGGCTGAAATCGAGGCCGGATTGCGCGATGGCCTCGCGGGCCGCGTGCAACGCGAATTCCGAGGTGCGGTCGAGCATGGGCAGGGTGCGTTCGTCGATGTTCGCCGCCGGATCGAAACTGGCCGGCACCTGGGCGGCTATCTTCACCCGCAGTCGTCCCGCATCCGGATGGCGCAGCGGGCCGATGCCGCTGCGGCCTTCGCGCAGGCCCTGCCACAAGGTCTCGGCGCCCACGCCGAGCGGGCTGATCGCCCCCATGCCGGTGATGACCACCCGGCGCGTCGACAGGTTGGCCATCAGTGGTTTCCTTCGCCTGCCGCGGCCTTGTCGTCGAGCGCCTTCTGCACCGCCTCGACCAGGCTGCTGGCCGTGTCGCTGTCGAAATTGGCGCCCTGCTGGTCGGGGAAGGTAATGTCGAAGTGCTCCTCGATGTCGAAGATCAGCTCGATCGCCTCCAGCGAGGCGATGCCCAGATCCTTGAGGGTGGATTCGGGCTTGATGACCGCCACGTCGATCTTGGCCTGCTTGGCGATGATCTCGAACACTTTTTGCTGGGTTGCATCGTTCATGACGAGTGGTTTCCTGGTGGCAGACAAAATTTCATGCACCTTCTAGTCTAGGCAAATTAGCTTACCCATGCCTTTCATCGCCCAATTGGAACCGGATGCCCTGCTTGGGGCGTTCATGGCGCATCCGCCGATCGGCTTCACGGTGGAGCGCTCGCCGCAGGGCATGCCCTGCTTCGTGGCGCCGTTCAACCTGCTGACCACGGCGGACGACCCGTTGCGCCGGCGCGTCGGCGCACTGCCGCTCTATCGCCACTGGGGGCGCCTGCTGCAGTGGCGTACCCGCTTCGCCGGCACCACGGTGTCGGAGTATGCGCCGCTGCCGGCCGGGGTTGCACCCGAGGCGCTGGCTCGCGGGTTGAAGGCGGCGTACGGGCGGGAATGCCGGCTGCTGATCGTCAAGGACATCGCGCAGGATTCGCCGTTGCTCAGCGATGCGGAAAACGCGTACGCGCGCGCATTCGCCAGCGCCTGCGAAGCCGCCGGATTCGTGCTGCTGGAAGGGCAGGCGCTGGCCTGGGTGCCGATCGATTTCGCCTCGGACGACGAGTATCTGGCGCGGCTGTCGTCCGGCCGGCGCAAGAACATCCGGCGCAAGCTGCGCTCACGCGCGCAGCTGGAGATCGAGGCGGTGCGCACCGGCGATCCGCGTTTTCGCGACGAGACCACGCTGGCGGCGTTCCATGCGCTGTTCGACAATGTCTACGAACAAAGCGAGATCCACTTCGACCGCTTGAGCGCGCCGTTTTTCCGCGCGGTGCTGCAGGACGGCGACAGCGGCGGCGTGGTATTCGTCTATCGGCATGCCGGGCAGATGATCGGATGGAACCTCTGTTACGAACACGGCGGCAAGCTGGTCGACAAGTACGTCGGCTTCGCCTATCCGCAGGCGCGCGAGCACAATCTGTATTTCGTCAGCTGGATGCACAACCTCGACTACGCCCGCCGGCAGGGGCTGACCCACTACGTGGCCGGCTGGACCGACCCCGAAGTGAAGTCGTTCCTGGGCGCGCGGATGACCTTCACCCGGCATGCGGTGCATGCCCGCAACCCCCTGCTGCGCGCGTTGCTGCGCCGCCTGGGCGGTCATTTCGAAAGCGATCGCAGCTGGCAGGCTGCGGCGGATGCCGGCGATGAATGAGCTCGCGAACCGGCCGGTGGTGCTGGATATCGATCGCTCGGTCGGGCCGCTGCCGAAGCGGTTGGTATTGCCGCTGGAACACTGGCAGGAATCGATGCGCTTCGCGTGTTCGATGGCGGGCATGCGGCGCTTCCGCACGATGCTCGACGAGTTGCTGCCGGCCGAACACGGCACCGTGTTCATGGGCAGCGGCGACTTCCATCACCTGAGCTGGCCGCTGATCGCGCGGCTCCGGCCGCGCACGCCGTTGCAGGTCGTGGTGCTGGACAACCACCCCGACAACATGCGCTTTCCGTTCGGCGTGCATTGCGGTTCGTGGGTGCGCAAGGTGGCGATGCTGCCGCAGGTCGGCCATGTGCATGTGCTGGGCATCACCTCAAACGACATCGGCGGCGGCCATGCGTGGGAAAACTACCTGACCCCGCTGCTGCGCGGGAAACTGACTTATTGGAGCATCGGCGTGGATACGGGCTGGGCGCGCCGGCTCGGCCTGGCCCGCGCCTTTCGCGGTTTCGACAGCCCCGAGGCGCTGGTCGATGCGTTCGTCGAGCGCGAGCGCACGCAGACCGCGCCGAGCTATCTGTCGATCGACAAGGACGTGTTCGCGCCCGAAGTGGCGCACACCAACTGGGACCAGGGCCGACTGCTGACCCATCACGCGCTGGCGCTGATCGGCAGCCTGCGGCACGGCCTGGCCGGCAGCGACGTCAACGGCGAGGTCTCGCACTACCAGTACGAGAGCTGGTGGAAACGCCGGCTGTCGGCGCTGGACGAACAACCCGCGATCGACCCGGCCATGCTGGCCGACTGGCAGGCGCAGCAGCATGCGCTGAACCTGCAGTTGCTGGAGGCGATCGCGGCGCGCGCGCGCTGATTCAGCGCAGTACCGCTTCCAGCACCCCGCAGATCGCCTCGAAATCCTCGTCGGTCACCCACGGGCTGTTGCCGATGGTGAGACTGCGTGCGGCGAAGTCGCGCGCATTCGGTACGTGCTGTGGCGGCACCACGCCGGCCAGGTAGGCGTAGTCGGGCAGGGCGTGGATGTACAGGCGGCTGACGCCCAGGCCGGCTTGCCACAGCTGCGCCAGCGCGGCGTCGCGGCGCTGCTGGTCGGGCAGCAGCAGCAGCAGGAACGGCCAGCTGCCTTGTGCGTCGGGCGGATCGTCGAGTACCGCGATGCCGTCGATCCGGCGCAGCCGCGGCAGGCGTCGCTGCGCCTGCGCCGTGATCCGGTCGAGAAACGCCGGCAGGCGGGCCGCGGCATGCGCGCCGACGGCCTGGCGCCAGCGCCCGACCCGGTGCAGCGGCACGGTGAGCGGGAAATCGTCGCCCACCGCGCCGACCGGATCGCCGCGGCGCAGCGCGCGCCGCAGCGGGTTGCCGTAGGCCAGCCGCAAGCCGCGCGGGCGATACAGCGCGGCGTAGCCGAGCAGTTCCAGGCTGCGGCGGCATTCCCGGCCGAGGCTTCGCGGCACGATGCGCGCGGCGGTGCGCGCGAGCCGGTCGCGCAGCAGCGGTTCGCGTGCCAGCAGCAGGCCGCCTTCGTAGATCGACAGCCCCTTGCCGGCGGCCAGGCTGAAAAAGCCGATGTCGCCGAGCAGGCCAACGCTGCGGCCGGCCTGGCGCGCCCCCAGCGCCTGCGCGGCATCCTCGATCACGTAGGCGCCGACCGCGCGTGCGACGGACAGTGCGCTGTCGACATTGGCGACGCGGCCGCCCAGATGGGTCGGCACGATCGCCAGCGTGTGTTCGTTGCAGGCGGCCTGCAGCGCGGCCGGGTCCATGTCGAAATGGCCGGCGCGCAGGTCGCACAGCCTCACCTCGAGCCCGGCCTGGCGCACCGCGATCGCGACCAGCGGGCAGGTGAAGGCGGGGATCACCACCTGGCGGCGCAGCGGCTGCATCTCGTGCAGCGCGGTCAGCGCGATCAGCAGGCTGGCGGTGCCGGAGCATTCCAGCTGCAGCGGCGGCGTGCCCAGTTGCGCGGCGACCTGCGCGGCGAGGGCTGCGGTGCCGGCGGCCTGTCGGGCCTTGCCGGTCGAGGCGGGAATCCGGTCGTGCGAGGGCAGCTTGCCAGGCAGCAGGTCGCCGAATCGCAGCGGCAGGCCGGCGGTGGGGGGCAGTTCGTGATGGCGGCGGGGCAGCATGCGAGCAGCTTGTCCTGTGCTCAGGCGGCGGGTTCCGGCGGATGCTCGCGGCTCTCGGCCAGGCCCAGGCAGACGATGCCGGCGACGATCGCGATCGCTCCCAGCACGCGGGGCACGGTGAGGTGTTCGTCGAACAGCCAGACCGACAGCAGCATCACCGACACCACCTCCAGATGCGAGGCGGCGAACGCCGGACCGATCGGCGCGTGCTTGAGCAGGCTCATCCAGGTGAAGAACGCGCCCACGTAACCGATGATCGCGCCGTACACCCACGGCTGGCCGAACACGCGCAGCAGCCATGCCACGCTCGCGGCCACCGGCAGCGCCTGCGTGCCGGCGTATTTGAAGCTGATCTGCGACAGCGTGTCGAAGCCCATCAGCAGCAGGAAGCCGAACAGATAGAAGCGCTTCATCCGGCGACTCCCACGATGGTCACGCCGAGCGTCACCAGCAGGATCCCGATCACCCGCAGCCGGGTCAGCTTTTCGCCGAACAGGAAGCGGCCGGCGACCATGATCGCCACGATGTTGATCGAGCCCAGCAGCACGCCTTCGGACAGCGGGATCAGCGACAGGAAGGCGATCCAGACCAGGAATTCGATCACGTAGCAGGCGATGCCGAGCCACAGCCACGGTCGTGCCGCCATGTGTTTCCAGCGGGCCAGGCCGTCGCCGGCGAGCGGATTGCCGGCGGCGGCCTTGAACGCCAGCTGGCCACAGGTATCGAGCACGACGTTCAGCAGCCACAGGCCGGCGACCAGGCTGGAAATGGAACCCGCTGCCGGCAGCATCAGGCGGCGATGCGCTGCTGGGGGCGGGCCGCGGCGATGTTGTCGAAGAACGCGGCCGAACGGTCGATCAGGGCGCGCCGTTCCTTGTCGATGGTGATCATGTGGTAGCTGTCCTCGAGCAGCAGCAGCTCGGTCGGCGCGCTGACTTCGCGCATCACCAGTTCGGCGTTCTTCAGGCTGGCGACGTCGTCCTCGCTGGCATGGGCGACCAGGCACGGCGCGGCCACCTGCGGCAGCTTGCGGCGGACGTCCGCGGCCAGCTCGTACATCTCGGCCAGCGAATACCACGGATTGCCGGGCAGGCCGGCGGCGGCGCTGTCGCCGCTGAGCATCGCGGTGCTGACCTGCGCACGCAGGCGTTCGTCGCGGATGCCGTAGGGCGGTTGCTCCATGAAGCTGCGGTTGCGGCCGATGCCGAGCTTTTTCAGCAGCGGCAGCATGAACGACAGGCGCGCCAGCCGCGGAATGCTCCAGCCGTCGTAGCGGAAGGTGGCGCCGTACACGCCGACGCCGGCGACCCGGTCCGGCCGCTCGGCGGCCAGCTTGAGCGCCAGCAGGGCACCCATCGACAGGCCGCCGACGAACAGGTGGTCGATCTTGTCGAGCATTTCGTCGGCGGCTTTTTCGACGCTGGCATACCAGTCGTGCCAGCCGGTGGCGAGCAGGTCCTCGGCATTGCCGCAGTGGCCGGCCAGCTGCATGCCGTGCACGGTGAAGCCGGCGCGGTTCAGGCCCTTGCCGAGCAGCCGCATTTCCATCGGCGTGCCGGTCAGGCCGTGGATCAGCAACACGCCGCTGCGGCCGCCCTCGAAGAAAAAGTCAGTCTGCTGGATCACGTGTCGGCCCTGTGCATGGGGGAGCCGCGGTGGATCGATTCACGGCGGTTCCTGATGCGTCGCAGGTTCGCAGATTGCGGTTTCTTCAGTCTTTCGGGGCCTTGGCGGCGAAAAAACGCACCATCACGCGCTGGCCGATGCGCAAGTCCTGCGGCTGGTCGAACGCGAGGACGCATTCCACCGAGCGGGCATTGGCGCGGACCTGCGGATCGTTTTCCAGCGTGGACGGCCCGTACACCCGGCCGATCCGCAGGACGTGCGCGCCCCAGTGCTGCGCCGCGCTATTGCTGTTGGCGACCACCTCGGCATGCATGCCCGGCTGGATCGCCCCGGCGAAACTCTCGTTGAGTTCGGCGCGCACGATCCGCGGCTTCTGCGGCAGCAGGGTGAACAACGGGCCGGACGAAGGCGAGACGCTGGCGCCCGGCTGCGCCGTGACGCGGACCACATAGGCGTCGAACGGCGCGAGCAGGCTGCGCTGCTTCAATTCGTAGCGGGCGTCGGCCAGTTTCTGGCTGGCCATGTCCAGCGCCGCGCGGGCGGATTCCTGTTCGGCCCCGAGCTGTGCGGCGGCCTCGCGGGCATCGTCGGCACTCTGTCCATCGCCGGCGCCGGCAGCGACGGCGGCGGCAAGCCGTTGCGCGCGCTGTTTCGCCGCCGCCTGCTTGATCTGCAGCAGCTTCAACTGCGCCTGCGCCTGCTCCTGCTGCGCCTGGGCGGCTTCCACCGCCAGCCGTGCCGGCTCGACGTCCAGCGCGGCCAGCAACTGGCCCTGCCTGACGCGGTCGCCTTCATGCACGGCGACCTTGGCGAGGGTGCCTTCGCGCGGCATCGACAGGGTCAGCAGTCCGCCTTCGATATCGACGCGTCCGCGCGCCACGGCGACATACGGCGAGACGGCGCCGGCCGCGGTGCCGGCCGGCGCCTCGGCCTGCCTCGAGCAGGCGGCCAACAGCCACGACGCCGACAGCGCGATGCAGCCGAGGCGGATGAGGCGGGTCGGTAGCCGATCCGGCATGGCGGCACGCGCAAGGCGTGGCGAGGGAAAAACGGGCGGCGTCATGACTTAGGTTACCTTGCTGTCGTTGGTCGGCACATGGGTGCGCCGGTCGCTGAGAATACGGCCGTCTTCCATCGCCAGTACGCGGTCGGCGTGGACAACGACACGAGGGTCGTGGCTGACGCACAGCACCGTGGTGCCGTGCGTATGCGCGATCCGGTGCAGGATGTCGATGATCATCTGGCCATTGGCGGCGTCCAGCGCGCTGGTCGGTTCGTCGGCGAACAGCAGTTCCGGCTCCTTGGCCAGCGCACGGGCGATCGCCACGCGCTGCTTCTCGCCGCCGGACAGTTCGGACGGCCGCAGCTTCATGCGCGGCGCCATGCCGACTTCCTCCAGCGAACGCCGCGCGCGCGCGCGCGCCTCGTCGCGCGACAGGCCCATGTGGTTCAGCGGCAGCTCGACCTGTTCGAAGGCGCTCAGCGCAGGGAACAGGTTGAAACCCTGGAACACGAAGCCGGTGTGTTGCAGGCGGAAGCGTTCCAGCGCGCGCAGGTCCAGCTGGCCCAGCTCGCTGCCCAGCGCCAGCACCCGGCCGCCGTCGACCTTCTGCAGGCCGCTGAGAATCGCCAGCAGCGTGCTCTTGCCGCAACCGGACGGGCCGGAGATCAGGGTCAGCTCGCCGGCCTCGATGCGCAGCGAGAAATCCTCCAGCACCTGCGTGTGCAGTTTTCCGGAGAGGAAGGCCTTGCTGATGCCGATCGCCTGCAGGGCGGGAGGAGTGGCGGGCTGGCTGGCCGCGGCAGGATGGGTCATCGCGGCTACCTCAACAAGGTGGCGGGATCGGCGCGGCGCAGACTGCGCATCGCGGCCAGGCCGGAGACGGCGGCCAGGCCCATGACCAGGATGATGCACGCGAGCGCCGCCGGAACGTTCAGGACCACCGGCACGTCCTGGCTGTGCGCCAGCAGCATCAGCAGCACGCCCAGCAAGCCGGCGCCGAGCAGGCCCAGCGCGCCGACCCAGAACGCCTGTTCCAGCACCACCCGGCGCAGTGCCGCCACCCCCACGCCCAGGGCGTTGAGGGTGGCGTATTCGCGCATCGAACCATTGACCGCGGCAATCAGCGTCTGGCTGGTGATCACCGCTCCGACCAGGAACACGATGCCGGCCAGAAACAGCACGCCGGCACCGGCACCCGTGTCGAACATCCAGTAGCGCACCGAAAGGCGGGCAAAATCCCTCGCGCTCCAGGTGGTGTAGGGACCGAACGCGGTGTCGCCGCGCAGCCGCGCAGCGACGGCATCGGCCTGCTCCGGGTCGTGCAGCTTGGCGACCAGGTAGGTCGGGCCGTTGTCGGACGGATCGCCATCGAGCTGGCGCGCGGTGGCCAGGGACGTCAGTACGTTGACGCCGCCCAGCGCCCGCAGGCCGCTGCTGATGCCGACCACAGTGACCTGATGGCCGTTGATGGTGGCCGTCTCGCCGATGTTGACGCCCAGCTGGCCCAGGACCGAGCGATCGACGATGACCGCATCCGGCTCCGCCAGCCGCGCGCGCAGCGAAGGCGACAGGGCCTTGGAGAACATCAGGCCTTCGGGGCTGGGGTCGATGCCGGAAACGAATACCGAGATGCCGCCGGTTTCATGCGGTCCGCGCCAGTCGCCGTCGACCCAGTCGTACGGTTCCACCCGCTGCACGGCCGGGTCCATCAGGATGCGCGATTCCACATCGGGATCGATCGTTCGCCCCGAACCCACGTTCTGGGTGCCGGGGTAGCCTACCCATACATCGGCCGACGAGCCGGTGATGTAGACGCTGGTGCTGCCGAAGATGCCGAGCACCAGGGCGAGCTGGAGCAACTGCAGCAGGCCGGCAAAACCCACCGCCAGCATCGCCGGCAGGAAGCGCCGCCATTCGTAGATCAGGGTCTTGCGCGCGAGGGCGACCATCAGCGGTTTGTCCCGTTGTGCGCGCTGGCGTTTTCTGCCGATGCGCTTGATGCCGCCGTTGCCGCCGGCGATGCCCCGGGCGCTTCCGCCGCCGGCAAAGGCGCTCCGCCCAGGGCCTTGAACACTGCCGCGTAGGCCAGGCTGTGCGCGGCGCGGGCGTCGGCGAGTTCGATCGCCGCCTGGTCGGCCGCGATCCGGCTCTCGGCAAGATCGAGCGGGCTGACCAGCTGCAGTTTCACCCGGGTCTGCACGGCCCGGTCGGCGTGCCGCAGCGCCTGCCAGGCGAGCATGCTCTGCTGCTCGCGCTGTTCCTGTTGCTGCAGGCTGCCCAGCGCGGTCTCGACCTCGGCCACTCCTTGCAGCACGGCTTGCCGGTAGGCCAGCAGGGCGGCCTGCAGTTCGTGTCCCTTGGCATTCTTCACGGCCCGCCGCATGCCCCAGTCGAACAGCGGGATATTGAGCACGGGCCCGAGCGAGCCGATGCCGTTGGGGCTGTGCGATATCTTGCGGTTGTTGATGATCTGCGCAGACCAGACATAGGATGCGCCCAGCCCGATGTTGGGATACATGTCGGCATGGGCGATCGCCAGTTCGCCGGCGATGCGCAGCACGTCAGCCTCGGCGCGGGCGATTTCGGGGCGCGTGCGCAGCAGTTCGGCCGGGGTGCCGGCGAGTTGCCATGTCCCCAGATCGGGCTGCCTGCCGGGCTGCAGCCAGGACGCATCGGGATGGTTCTGGCCGAGCAGCAGCGCCAGTTTCCGGGCGCTGGCATTGATGGCCTGCCGCGGGGCGGCAAGCGATGCCTCGGACTGCGCGTAGGCCGCCTGTGCCCGATCGACCGCGTCGGGCGAGGCCAGCTGCAGCTGCTGGCGCACTTTCAGCAAGCGCCACTGCTGCCGGCGGGCCTGGCTGATTTTTGTCAGCAGATGCTCCTGCCGCTGCGCGCTGCGCAGGGCGATCCATTCGCGCACGACCTCGGCCACCAGCGATACCTGCGCGGCGCGCAGGTCGGCCACGCTGGCGTCCAGCGCGCCCTGCGCTTCGCGGCGGGTGCCTTCGGCACGGCCGAACAGGCCCAGTTCCCAGGTCGCGTCGAAGCCGGCAACGAAATAGGAAGCCGTGGCGTCCGGGTCGACCGGGTTGTCGGTCCGTGCGCTCAGTGCCGGCAAATAACGTGCGTGGGCATGGCGTTGCAGCGTGCGTTCCGCGCGCAGCCGCTCGACCGCCTGGGCCACGTCCAGGTTGGCCGCCAGCGCGCGGTCGACCAGCGCATCGAGTTCGCGGTCGCCGAAGACATGCCACCAGCCGTGCAGGTCGGTCGGTTCGGCCGGTTGCGCGGCCACTGCATTCTGCCACCGCGCCGGCAGCGGCGGCGCCAGCCTGGGCAAGGGTGCGGCACAGCCGGCCAGTGTGCCGATCAGAATGCCGAACAGGCAGCCGCGCAGCGGTCGGCCCCGATTCGTCACGTTCAGGATGCGAAATGGCACGGCGCGCGTTTTCCCATGGCGATGATTCGGCGCAGATGCGCCCGGTCGTTATCTGCGGTGGTCATCGTCAGGTCGTTTCCGCGGTGGAGTGATCCACCTTAGAAGGTTGAAGGCGAAGGGCGGCAACGGGGCATTTTAATCGATCAAGGGTACAGGCAGGTTGCATCGAAATGTCGCCGGTTGATCTCATGCCGGCAGTGCCGCCGGCGGGAAATGGACCTCAACGATCAGTCCGTGTTCCTCGGCAAGCCGGTAGATCACCTCGGCATGGTGCCGTTCGGCGATGCGCTGGACGATCGCCAGGCCCAGCCCGCTGCCTTCTTCGCCGGTGCCCGGCGCGCGGAAAAAGCGTTCGCTCAGGCGCGGCAGCAGTTCCGGCGGCACGCCCGGGCCGTTGTCCTCGACACTGAGGCTGGCGCCGCCGTCCGGGCGGGCGTGCAGGCTGACCGTGACCGTGCTGCCGCGACCGGCGTAGCGCAGGCTGTTGTCGATCAGATTGTCGAGCAGGTCCTGCACGGAGGAGGCGTCGCCGAGAATCCGCAGCGGTTGCCCGGAGCCCTGGTAACCCAGGTCCACGCCGGCACGCAGTGCGTCGTGCACCCGCATCGCGATCGCCTCCGGAACCAGCCGCGCCAGATCCAGCAGGGTGCGGCCCACGGTGTCCGCAGGCGTCGCCTGGGCGCGGGTCAGCGCCAGCAGCTGCGACGTGGTGCGCGCCGCGCGCTGGGTCAGGCGGTGGATGTGCGAGAGGGCATCGGCCACCGTCTCGGGCCGGGGGTCGGCCATCGCGCGGTCGACGTGCAGGCTCAATCCGGCCAGCGGGGTGCGCAGCTGGTGCGCGGCGTCGGCGATGAACCGGTCATGCAGCGCCAGCATGCTGCGCAAGCGCTCGAACAGCGCGTCGATGGTGCGGGTCAGCGGCAGGATTTCCTGCGGCACGTCGGGAGCGCCGATCGGAGTCAGCTCGTGCGTGCGCGCCGCGAGCCGGCGGGTCAGCGGGTCGAGCACACGCAGGCCATGGTTGACGCCGAACCAGACCAGCGACAGCACGCAGACGATCAGCAGCGCCTGCATGAGGGTCGCCAGCAGCAGGATCTGCCGGGCCTGCTGATGGCGGTCGTGCAGGGTTTCGGCAACGGTGACCGTCAAGGGGTCGCCGGGGTTGTCCTGCGGAGCGAGCTGCACCGTTGCCGCACGCAGGTTCTGCTTGTTCAGCCGGGTGTCGTAGAGCGTCGGCATGGCACCGAGTCTCGGTGCATGCGACAGCTGCGGCAACCGCCTGTTGCCGGCCAGCAGTCCGCGTCTGGCGCTGGTCACCGTGAAGTAGCTGCGGCCATCCGGGGTGTATTCGAGCAGAAACCGGGCTTGCGGCGACAATTCGCTGCCGAACTTGTTGTTGCTGAGCATTTTTGCCAGGGTCAGCGCGTCGCCGCTCAAGTCGTTGTCGTGCACCCGGTTGGCGTAGTTCAGCGCCACGCCGTAGGTCAGCAGCGCGTCGAGCAGCAGCAGCGCGGCCATCGGGAACAACAGGAAGATCAGCAGGCGGCGGCGCAGGCTGGGGCGCAGATGGCGCAGGCGCGACGGGCTCATGCCGGATCGGTCCCGGATTCGCCGGCTTCTTCCAGCAGGTATCCCAGCCCACGGATCGTGCGTACGCCGGTACCGCTGCCCTGCAGCTTGCGGCGCAGGCGGTGGATCGCGATGTCCAGCCCGTTGTCGGTCAAATCCTGGTCCCAGTCGCACAACGCTTCGATCAACTGCGCGCGGCTGGTGACGCGCTCGGCACGCAGCGCCAGTGCCTCCAGCAGGCCGAATTCGCGTGCGGTGAGTTCCAGCGGCGTGCTGTCGACCCAGGCGCGGTGGCCGGGCAGGTCCAGCCGCAACCGGCCCACCTGCAGCTCCGGCATTCCATTGCTGCTGGCCCGCCGCAGCAGCGCGCGCACGCGCGCCTCGAACTCCGACAGGGCGAACGGCTTGACCAGATAATCGTCGGCGCCCAGGTCGAGTACGCGGATACGCTCGGGCAGGCCGTCGCGCGCGGTCACCACCAGCACCGGCAGGCCGGCGCCGCGGCTGCGCAGGCGCCGCAATACTTCGCTGCCATCGAGCGCGGGCAGGCCCAGGTCCAGCACCAGCAGGTCGTAGCTGTGATCGCGCAAGGCCGCGTCGGCCAGGTTGCCGCTCGACACATGATCCACGGCGTGGCCGCCATGCCGAAGCGAGCCGCAGATGCCCTCGGCAATCGATGGATCGTCCTCGGCAAGCAGGATGCGCATGGTGGATTCCGGATCGCGGGTGGACGCGCAGTTTAACGGGACGGCCGGTCAAGCCAGGTAAAGCGCGTTCGCGCCGTCACGGCGCATCGGCATCGTGCCGCCACCGGATCTGCCCGCGGGCACCGGGATATTCCGCCCGGGTGGCGACGAAACCCTTCGAGCAATGCGTCAAGAATATTTTGCAAGCTGTTGATGTGGAGGCCTGGCGACCTGCCGCGTCTCATGCCCAGGCGGTGCGTCGCTCGCGGTGCGGCGGATAATACGCGAACACGTGGCTGTGGCTGCCGAAGAAATCCATGTTCTCGATGTGTTCGCCACCGAGCCGCTCGGCAACGCGATCGGAAGCCTCGTTGCCGATACGCACCAGGCTGATCACGCGCGGCACATGCAACCTGCTCCATGCGAAGTCGAGCACCGCCGTGCCGGCTTCGGTGGCATAGCCCAGGTGACGATGGTCCGGCTTGAGCATCCAGCCCAGCTCCAGGTCGGGCCAGCCGTCCGGGTACATCAGGCCGGCGCGGCCGATGAATTCGCCGCTGGCCTTCAGCTCCAGCGCCCACATGCCGAAGCCGCGCAGTTGCCAATGCCCCAGCAGCATCGCCAGCGAACGCCAGGCGTTGGTGCGGTCCAGGGGCTGGCCGTCGCCGATCCAGCGGGTGCTCTCCGGATCGGCCAGCATCGCAGCGTAGTCGTCGAAATGCTTTTCGGTGAGTGCGGTAAGGCGCAGACGCGCCGTTTCAAGAGTAGGGATATCAAACATCACGATCAGCGTTGGGTGGCATCCAGCAAGCTGGCCAGGGCACGGGTGCTGCCGGCGAGGCTCTCGAACCAGGTTAACCCGACGATTGTCTCACCTGTGACCGAATCGACAAAATCCTCCGCCCCCCCCGGTGGCAGCAAGTGGCGGTAATCCACCGTGATTTCGGTGCCGGCAGGCAGTTCGGCCAGGGCGAACACGAAGCCGAGATGCCATAGCCCGTTTGGCGTGAAGCTGTGGTTGATGTAGCACTCGTCCGGCCAGTCGGGCGACAACGTGTAGCGGTCCTCGAACCAGCGCGCGCTGGCGTGGAACTGGGCGCTGAGTTCCGCCGAGCCGACGATTTCGGCAAGGCCGAACGTGCGGTCGATGCCGTCGGGCGCCGTGATGACGCGCCCTGCCGGCACGGCCTCGTCGAGGAACAGGCCCTTGCCCGCGCCGCGGATGGCGGAAGCGGCAACGTGGTAGCGCGGAAGGATCATGGTGTCGTGGCGTTTTGGCGGGCGCGCGAGTGTAACGCAAGCGGCCCGCCCTGTCCGGAGCGGGCCGCCTGGCTGGGTCGCCTGCGGGCTTCCGCGAGCGCGGCACCTGGTCACTCCCCGGCGACGGCCTTGTGGCGCGGCTGCTTGCGCGTGCCGGCGGGCGGCGAGGTTCTGGCGGCAGCATCGTCGGCAAGCAGGATGGCGGCACGATTGCGTTCGAGCGTCCCCTTGCCGAGGCCCTTGATGCGGGCCAGGTCGGCGACTTTCTTGAACGGCCCATGGGCATCGCGCCAGGCCACGATGGCCTGTGCCCGGGACGGGCCGACGCCATCGAGGGACCGGGCGATGGTGGCGGCGTCGGCCGTGTTGATGTTGACCGGCGTGGCGGCGAACGACCAGCCCGGCATGCCGAGGATCAGTGCAGATACGAGTGCGGCAAGTTTGCGGGACATCATGACCTGGGCTCCTTCAAATGTGATGGCGGCATTCGGTTGCCGCAGGCGCACTGTGCGCCGGGGCGTGCGGCCATGCAGCCGGTCTCGCCGCAACGCTGGCGTGCGCGAGCGTCGCGGGCGGCCGTGGGTTTTCCCTGATGCCGGCGCAAGCGCGGCAGGGGCGCGCTGGTACAATCGGCGTTTGACCTGATCGCCGGAGTTCGCCTGTGGATACTGCCCGCCTTTCCCGTTTCGTCAGCGACCTGTGGGATGACGAGATCGTGCCGCAGTTGGTCGAGTACATCCGGATACCCAACAAATCGCCGATGTTCGACGCGCAGTGGGTCGAGCACGGCTACATGGATGCCGCCGTCGCGCTGATGGAGAACTGGGCGCGCGCCAAGCTCCAGGGGCTGCCCGGCGCCACGCTGGAAGTGGTCCGCCTGGAGGGGCGGACGCCGCTGATCTATATCGACGTGCCGGCCCACGGCGCGGATGCCAGGGCATCCGCGGCGGGACACGGCGACGATACGGTGATGCTGTACGGCCATCTGGACAAGCAGCCGGAAATGGCCGGCTGGGCCGACGGGCTGGGTCCGTGGACGCCGGTGATCAAGGGCGACCGGCTGTACGGCCGCGGCGGCGCCGACGACGGCTACGCGATCTTCGGTTCGCTGGCCGCGCTGCTGGCGCTGCACGACCAGGGCGTGCCGCATGCGCGCTGCGTGATCCTGATCGAGGCCTGCGAGGAATCGGGCAGCCACGACCTGCCGTACTACGTCGACCACCTGGCCGCGCGCATCGGCAGCCCGTCGCTGGTGGTGTGCCTGGATTCGGGCTGCGGCAACTACGACCAGCTGTGGCTGACCACCTCGCTGCGGGGCATGACCGGCGGCAACCTCAGCGTGCAGGTGCTGGAAGAGGGCGTGCACTCGGGCGATGCCTCCGGCGTGGTGCCGTCGAGTTTCCGCATCCTGCGCGAGCTGCTGTCGCGGCTGGAGGATCCGGCTACCGGCCGGATCAGGCCGAAGGAGTTTTACGTCGAGATCCCGGCGGAGCGCATCGAGCAGGCGAAGCATTCGGCCGAGGTGCTGGGCACCGCGATCTACGACAAGTTTCCGTGGGTTCCGGGCATGCAGCCGGTCAGCACCGACCTGGCCGAACTGGTGCTCAACCGCACCTGGCGCCCGCAACTGGCGGTGACCGGCGTCGACGGCATGCCGCCGCTGGACAGCGCCGGCAACGTGTTGCGGCCGCAGACGGCAGTGAAACTCAGCCTGCGCATACCGCCCACGCTCGATGGCGTCGCGGCGGGCGGTTTCCTCAAGCAGTTGCTGGAACAGGATCCGCCGTACGGCGCCCGGGTCGCTTTTGCGACGGAAAAGGACGGCAGCGGCTGGAATGCGCCGGCACTGTCGCCCTGGCTCTCGCAGGCCGTGAACGAGGCATCGCAGCATTATTTCGGTGCGCCGGCCACCTTCATGGGCGAGGGCGGCAGCATCCCGTTCATGGGCATGCTCGGCGAAAAGTTTCCGCGGGCCCAGTTCCTGATCACCGGCGTGCTGGGACCGCATTCCAATGCGCACGGCCCGAACGAGTTCCTGCACATTCCCACCGGCAAGAAGGTCACCATGGTGGTGGCCGAGGTGGTGGCGCGCCATCGCCAGCAAGGCGCGGGGGCATGATCCCGGAGACATCGGATGCATGACGCAAGCGACGACCTCGCTGCGCGCTGGGCGCGGATCCGCCGGCGCGTCGACGATGCCTGCCGCGCGGCCGGCCGTGCGCCGGCAGAAGTAGCCATCCTGCCGGTCAGCAAGACGTTCGGCCCGCCGATGATCCGCGCCGCGATGGCCCTTGGCCTGCGCCGTTTCGGCGAGAACAAGGTGCAGGAGATCCGCGAAAAATCCGTGGCGCTGGCCGATGGCGGCATCGACTGGGTGATGATCGGCCACCTGCAGACCAACAAGGCGCGCGACGTGGCGCGGCTGGTCAGCGAGGTGCAATCGCTGGATCGGCTGGAACTGGCCCAGGCGCTGCATCGGCAACTGCGGCACGCCGGCCGCGCGATCGACGTGCTGGTGCAGGTCAAGACCTCGGGCGAACCGTCCAAGTACGGCTTGCCGCCCGCGCAACTGCCGGCGTTTCTCGATGCGCTGCGCGAGTACGACAGCTTGCGCGTGCGCGGCCTGATGACGCTGGCGGTTCACTCCGCCGAGGCCGACGAGGTGCGTGCCTGTTTTCGCCTGCTGCGCGCATTGCGCGACCAGGCGGTGGCGCAAGGGCATGACCTGCCAAGGCTCTCGATGGGCATGAGCGACGATTTCCCGCTGGCGATCGCCGAAGGCGCCACCGAAGTGCGTATCGGGTCGGCGATTTTCGGCGCCCGCGCCCGGTAGATGGGCGGACTCTGGCGTCTGTTCCCGGGTTTTGAAACGACGCAGTTCAATTAACTTCAATCGAACATACGTGGGGCACCTTCTTGTTACCTTCACGGCTTGGTCACGTCGTCGGCTCGGCAGACGGCCAGCCGTGTGAACCCTGGGATCCCCCCGCATGCCAATCAAGCGACTGACTGCACTAGCCGGTTTTTTCATGGTGTTGCTCGTGTCCGGGCCGCTGCATGCCGGAACCGGCAAGTTCTTCGATTTTCCGTTGACCGCGAAGGCCGCATCGCAACCGCTGAGTCAATCGCCGGTGTTCAATCCGTCGCCGATGTTCGCGCAGGCGGCCGTTGCCGGGCATTTCAGCGTGCTGGCCACGGGCAATTCGAGGCTTGCCGCGGCCGATGCGGCGAGCGACGGCTCCGGCACCCGGGGCGCCGGGAACGGGCAGGCCCCGGTCGTCGACAACGTCACCGACCTGCGCAAGGCGCTGATCGCGCTGGCGATGCAGCTGCGTGATATCCGCTATGTGCGCGGTGGCCACGACCCCTCGACGGGCTTCGACTGCAGCGGTTTCGTGCGCTATGTGTTTGCCCATGCCGTGGGCATGCAGCTGCCGGCCAATTCCGCCGCACAGTTTCTGGCCGGCCTCAAGATCAAGCGGGCGGACATGAAGCCGGGCGATCTGGTGTTCTTCCATACCTATGGCAGGCGGCGCATTTCGCACGTGGGGATCTACATCTCCGATGGCCGTTTCATCCACTCGCCGGCGACCGGCAAGTCGGTGGAGATCTCCAGCCTCGACGATGCCTACTGGGCCAGGCACTTCGTGGGTGCGAAGCGACCGGAAGCCCTGGCGCTGGTCGCGCGCGACGGCTGAGAAAACCTGCCGTGGCATACGAAAGCCGCCGGCAGGCGGCTTTTTAGTGGACGGAATCCGCCTTGCGCGGGATGCCGCGCCCGCGCTGCCGGTGGCGGATGAACGATTCTCCCCGGTCGCGGTCAGCCTACCGTCATCGCCGCTGCGGCAAGGCGCATGGCCGATGATCGTGCCGACCTGCCCCCGCCGATGGCGAAAGCGGATCGCCGTCGCTACGCTTGCCGCCCGCACTCTGGAAACAGCCCGATGCCTTTCAACCTGCCGCCCGTGACGCGCAATCTGCTGATCGCGAACTTCGCCGTGTTTCTGCTGCAACAGGTGCTGGGCGACACCATGCTGCAGTATTTCGCATTGTGGCCGTGGGGGCCGGACCAGATATTCCAGGCGAGCCAGGGCCTGGTATCGATCGGCTTCCGGCCGTGGCAGGTGGTCACCTATGCCTTCCTGCATGGCGGATGGACCCACATCCTGTTCAACATGTTTGCGTTGTACATGTTCGGCGGGACGATCGAGCGCACGTTCGGCGCGCGCAACTTCACCGTCTACTATTTCGTCTGCGCGATCGTGGCCGCGGTGGCCCAGCTGATCGTGGTGCAGTGGTTCACCCACGGTTTCTATCCCACGCTCGGGGCCTCGGGCGCGATCTTCGGCCTGCTGCTGGCATTCGGCATGCTTTACCCGCACGAGAAGGTCATGCTGATCTTCCTGCCGGTGCCGATGCCGGCATGGCTGTTCGTCACCGGCTATGCCGTGGTGGAACTGGTGATGGGCGTGACCGGCACCGAGGCCGGGGTGGCCCATTTCGCCCATCTGGGCGGCATGCTGGGCGGCTACGTGCTGATCGAATACTGGCGCGGGCGGCTGCCGTTGAAGCCGGAACGGCGGTTGATGCTCTGAGCGGAGACGGCGCTGGCGCTGGCGGATGCGCGGGGGTCAGCGCAGCGCGAGGAAGTCCGCGCTGACCACGAAACGAACGGCGTCCAGCCGCAGCCGCGATTGCGGCAGCGCCGCCAGCAGCTCGGACCGCTCATCGCTGATGGCGGCGATTTCCGTTTCGCTGATCGATGGGTTCACCGCGCGCAGCGCGAGCAGGCGCGAGAGCTCGCCGTCCAGCGTTTCGGTGGCCAGGGTCAGTGCTTCGTCGATGCCGGCCTGGCCGCGCTTGCCGGCGAGCGCTGCCGCCTGTTGCAACATCGGCGGCACCAGCTTGCCGAGAAATTTGCGGTAGCGTGCCACCTCGATCGTGCGGGTGGCGGCCCGGCGCAGCGAGGCTTCGGAGGGCTGGAAGTCGACGCGTTCGGCCAGCCGGGTGTCGACGGTGACGACGATCGGCATGGGCGGCAGGAAGCGCTCGACATCCAGCCGGCGGTCGGCCACGCATTCGAGCACGTGCACCGTCTGCAGCAGCGCGGTGCGCGGCGGCAGTTCGTCGTCCACCATGAACGCGGCGTTGCCCTGCTCGCCGGACAGCGCCAGGTCCAGGGCGCCGGCCACCAGCGGATGGTCCAGCCGCAGCAGCGGCAGCTCTTCGCGCGCCAGCGCCACGTCGCGGGCAAACGTGACCGACTGCGGACCTTCGGCGAAGCCGGGCAGGGCGTCGGTGGCCAGGTATTGCGGATCGAGCAGCAGCACCTGGTTGCCCAGGTCCTCGGCGTGGATGCCGAAGGCCTCCAGCAGGCGCTGCACGAAGGCATCGCGGCCGGGGTCCTGATCGTCGCGGGCAAATGCTCGCTGCAGTTCGTCGGCGTGCGGATCTCGGCTTGCGGCCAGTTCCAGCAGGTGGTCGCGGCCGGCGCGGATCAGTTCGGCCATCTGCTCGTGGCTGGCACGGGTCTCGGCGAGCAGCACGTCGAGTTCCTGGTCGCGGCTGTCCTTGCCGCGGGCATGCTCGTCGGCCAGCCGGGCCAGCGGTTCGCCGAAACGGCGCAGCAGTTCGCGGCCGTCCGCCGGGCTGTTGCGGAACGCATCGACGCCTTCGTCGTACCAGCGCGCCAGCACGTGTTGCGCGCTATCGGCCACGGCGAGGATGTGGATGCTGATGTCGTGCTTCTGGCCGATGCGGTCGAGCCGGCCGATGCGCTGTTCGAGCAGGTCCGGGTCCAGCGGCAGGTCCCACAGGATCAGGCGGTGCGCGAACTGGAAGTTGCGTCCTTCCGAGCCGATCTCCGAGCACAGCAGCAGGCGCGCGCCATCGGGCTGGGCGAACCAGGCCGCGTTGCGGTCGCGCTGGACGATGCCGAGACCTTCGTGGAAGCGTGCCAGGCCGATCCCGCTGCGGGTGCGCAGCACCTCTTCCAGCGCCAGCACCTTGGCCTGGCTGCGGCAGATCAACAGGAATTTGTCCTGCGGGTGGCGTTCGAGCAGGTCGAGCAGGGCGTCGATGCGCGGGTCGGCGCTGTAGTCGAACGCGATCAGGGCCGGCGGCTGCTGGATGTCGGCGTGGAATTCGGCCAGCAGCGACTGGCGGGTGCTCTCCGCGAGCGTATCGGCGTCCAGCAGGTGCCAGGCGGGGGCGCGCCGGGGAAAACCGCCGATGCTCGCCCGGCGGTTGCGGAACATCGCCCGGCCGGTGCCATGGCGGTCGATCAGGGCGGCCAGCAATGCGCGCGCGTTGTCCGGTCGGTCTGATGCGGCCAGCTGCGCGGCGAGCGCCGCATCGCCTTCGAAGGCCTCGGCCAAGACGGCGCGCTGGGCATCGTCCAGCGGTTCGGCATCGAGCAGCCGGTCGGCGATGCCGGACAGCGCCCGAAAGCGGTCGGCTTCGGCCAGGTAGCCGTCCAGGTCGTGATAGCGCTGCGGATCGAGCAGGCGCAGGCGGGCGAAGTGACCGCTGCGGCCGAGCTGTTCGGGCGTGGCGGTCAGCAGGATCACGCCGGGAATGGCCTCGGCCAGCCGCTCGACCATCGCGTAGCGGGGGCTGGCGGCCTGGGGCGACCACGCCAGGTGATGCGCCTCGTCGACCACCAGCAGATCCCATGGCGCCTGCAGCAGTTGCTGCGCGTACCTGGGCGAATTCTCGAGAAAGCCGAAATCGGCGATCACCAGTTGCTCGTCCTCGAACGGGTTGCCGTCGTCGCCGGCCGCCTGGTTGTCCTTGCCGGATTGGGCCAGCGCCTCGCAGCGCTCTTCGTCGTAGATCGCGAAGCTGAGGTTGAAACGGCGCAGCAGTTCGACGAACCACTGGTAGACCAGGGTGTCGGGCAGCAGCAGCAGCACGCGCGAGGCGCGTCCGGTAGCGAGCTGGCGGGCGATGATCATGCCGGCCTCGATGGTCTTGCCCAGGCCGACTTCGTCGGCCAGCAGCACGCGCGGCGGACGCCGGGCCGCGGCGATGCCGGCCACCCGCAACTGGTGCGGCACCAGCCCGATGCGTGCGGCGCCCAGCCCCCACGACGGCGAGCGGCGCGCCCGCGCACGTCGCTGCATGCCTTCGAGACGCAGCTCGAACTGCGCCACCGAATCGGTGCGTCCGCCGATCAGCCGGTCGTCGGCCTGGCTCACGCTCTGCTCGTCGTCGAGCTGGCCCTCCTCCAGTTCGCGGCCTTCGCCGCGATAGATCAGCAGATGGTCGCGAACCTCCACCCGTTCGACCAGAAACGCCAGGCCCTTGCCGGCCACGCGCTGGCCGGCGCGGAACTCCGCACGCATCAGCGGGGCGGAATCGATGGCGTAGGGACGCAGCACGCCGGCCTTGGCGAACAGCACCTGCACCCCGCGTCCTTCGACGCGCAGCACGGTGCCCAGGCCAAGCTCGGGTTCGGCGGAGGAGATCCAGCGTTGACCAGGTACGAACATTGCACGACCGTCAGTGCATCAAGGACCGACGATTATCCGCTCCGCGGCGTCCGGTGGGAACCGCGCCCAGGCAACCCCGCCACCGCAGGAGCGCGCCGAAGTGGGCGATTGCTCTTGCGTCCTTTGCAAACCAACAGGCCAAAGGCATCCGCGCACTTCGATCCGCTCGTCGGCAGGGACTGCTTCGCGCCTGCGGCCGCGGGCATGCCGTGCAACCCGCAGATGAATCAAAACAGGAAATTCGCCGGCGGCATCTCGCAGTGAGACGCTTCTGCCGTTAAAATGCCTAATTTCCAGCACGGCTGCTATCCATGACCCCCCTGATTTTCGTCACCGGCGGTGTGGTGTCCTCGCTAGGCAAGGGCATTGCTGCGGCGTCGCTTGCCTCCATCCTCGAAGCGCGCGGCCTTTCGGTCACCATGATGAAGCTCGATCCCTACATCAACGTGGATCCGGGCACCATGAGTCCGTTCCAGCACGGCGAGGTCTACGTGACCGACGACGGCGCGGAGACCGACCTCGACCTCGGCCACTACGAGCGCTTCGTGCATACCCGCCTGGCCGGCAAGAACTCGATCACCACCGGCAAGATCTACGAGAGCGTGATCCGCAAGGAGCGCCGCGGCGACTATCTGGGCGCCACGGTGCAGGTGATTCCGCACATCACCGACGAGATCAAGCACTGCATCCACGAGGCCACCCGCGGCTTCGACGTGGCGCTGGTCGAGATCGGCGGCACGGTGGGCGACATCGAGTCGCTGCCGTTCCTGGAGGCGATCCGCCAGCTGCGCATCGAGCACGGCCCGGAGAAGGTGGTGTTCATGCACCTGACCCTGGTGCCCTACATCAAGGCCGCCGGCGAGCTGAAGACCAAGCCCACCCAGCATTCGGTGAAGGAGCTGCGCTCGATCGGCATCCAGCCGGACATCCTGCTGTGCCGCTGCGAGCAGGCGTTGCCCGAGGGCGAGCGGCGCAAGATCGCGCTGTTCACCAACGTGCCGGAACAGGCGGTGATCAGCGCCGTCGACGTGGACATCATCTACAAGCAGCCGCTGTGGCTGCACCAGCAGGGGCTGGACGACATCGTGGTCAGGCGCCTCGGCCTGGACGCCGGCCCGGCCGATCTGTCCAGCTGGCAGCGCACGGTCGATGCGATGGAACATCCCAAGGGCGCGGTCACCGTGGCCATCGTCGGCAAATACGTCGAGCACAAGGACGCCTACAAGTCGCTGGGCGAGGCATTGCGCCACGGCGGCATCAAGCAGGAGCGCCAGGTCAACCTGCTGTGGATCGATTCCGAGCAGGTCGAGGCCGACGGCGCCGCCAAGGTGCTGGCCGGCGTCGACGCGATCCTGGTCCCCGGCGGCTTCGGCAAGCGCGGTTTCGAGGGCAAGGTGCTGGCGGCCAGGTACGCGCGGGAACATCGCGTGCCGTATTTCGGGATCTGTTACGGCATGCATGCCGCGGTGGTGGATTTCGCCCGTCACGTGGCGGGACTCGGCGACGCCGATTCCAGCGAGAACGACCGCAACAGCGTCAACCCGGTGATCGGGCTGATCACCGAGTGGACCACCGCCAGCGGCGACGTCGAGCAGCGCAGCGATCGTTCGGACATGGGCGGCACGATGCGCCTGGGTTCGCAGGAATGCCGGCTCAAGGCCGGCACGCTGGCGCGCCAGCTGTATGGCATGGACGTGGTGCGCGAACGCCATCGTCACCGCTACGAGTTCAACAACCGCTACCGCCAGTCGTTCGAGGATCTCGGGCTGGTGATCTCGGGCAAGTCGATGGACGACCTGCTGGTGGAGATGATCGAGCTGCCGCAGCAGCAGCATCCGTGGTTCCTGGCGTGCCAGGCGCATCCCGAATTCACCTCCACGCCGCGCGACGGGCATCCGTTGTTCAGCGGCTTCGTGCGTGCCGCGAGCGAATACAAGGCGGTGCGCGAGGGCGAACGGCTCGCCGCGAAGGAGTCCGTCGCATGAAGCTGTGCGGCTTCGACATCGGGTTGCGCCGGCCGCTGTTCCTGATCGCCGGCCCCTGCGTGGTCGAGTCCGAGCAGTTGCAACTGGATGCCGCCGGCACGTTGAAGGAAATCACCGCGCGGCTCGGCATGAATTTCATCTTCAAGTCCAGCTTCGACAAGGCGAACCGCTCCTCGGGCGACAGCTTTCGCGGGCCGGGGATGGAAGAAGGGCTGCGCATCCTGGCCGAAGTGAAACGGCAGATCGGCGTGCCGGTGCTCACCGACGTGCACGAGTACACGCCGATGGACGAAGTGGCGGCGGTGGTCGACGTGCTGCAGACGCCGGCGTTCCTGTGCCGGCAGACCGACTTCATCCAGAAGGTGGCGCGCGCGGGCAAGCCGGTGAACATCAAGAAAGGCCAGTTCCTGGCGCCGTGGGACATGAAGCACGTGGTGGCCAAGGCCAAGGCCGCCGGCAACGACCAGATCATGGTCTGCGAGCGCGGCGCCAGCTTCGGCTACAACAACCTGGTGTCGGACATGCGCTCGCTCAGCGTGCTGCGCGAAACCGGTTGCCCGGTGGTGTTCGACGCCACCCATTCGGTGCAGCTGCCGGGCGGGCAGGGCGCCACTTCGGGCGGACAGCGCGAGTTCGTGCCGGTGCTGGCGCGCGCCGCGGTGGCGGTGGGCATCGCCGGCCTGTTCGCCGAGACCCATCCCGATCCTGCCAAGGCGCTATCCGACGGCCCGAACGCCTGGCCGCTGGGCAAGATGGAAGCGCTGCTGGAAGCGCTGCTGGAGCTGGATGCGGTGACCAAGCGGCATGGATTCCTCGAACATGACCTGTGACCCGTAGCAGCGCACCCTGTGCGCAACGGCTCTTCGCGGCAGCCGCGACAGGAGCATTCGCGCACAGGGTGCGCTGCTACAACGACATCGATGCCAATCACTCCCACGACGGACGACCATGAGCACACAAATCACCCGCATCCACGCCCGTGAAATCCTCGACTCGCGCGGCAATCCCACCCTGGAAGCCGAAGTCACCCTGGCCAATGGCGGCTTCGGCCGGGCCGCGGTGCCCAGCGGCGCCTCCACCGGCTCGCGCGAAGCGGTCGAGCTGCGCGACGGCGACAAGTCGCGCTACGGCGGCAAGGGCGTGAAGCATGCGGTGGCGAACGTCAACACCGCGATTGCCGATGCGCTGAAAGGATTCGATGCGGTCGACCAGCAGGGGCTGGATGCGAAGCTGATCGCGCTGGACGGCACGCCGAACAAGGGCAGGCTGGGCGCGAACGCGCTGCTCGGCGTTTCCATGGCCGCCGCCCATGCCGTCGCCGATTCGCGCGGCGAACCGCTGTGGCGCTACCTCTCGCAGGGCAGGCCCGGCGCATTGCCGGTGCCGATGATGAACATCATCAACGGCGGCGCGCATGCCGACAACAATGTCGACGTGCAGGAGTTCATGATACTGCCGGTCGGCCTGTCGAATTTCGCCGAAGCGCTGCGCGCCGGCGCGGAAATCTTCCACGCCCTGAAGAGCGTGCTGAAAGGCCGCGGACTCAGCACCGCGGTGGGCGACGAGGGCGGCTTCGCGCCGAACCTGCGTTCCAACGTCGAGGCGCTCGACACCATCCTGGAGGCCGTCGGCAAGACCGGCTACAGGATCGGCAGCGAGATCCTGCTGGGCCTGGATGCCGCCAGCTCGGAATTCTACCGGGACGGCAAGTACGATCTGGCCGGCGAGGGCCGGCAGTACAGCTCCGCGCAGTTCGTCGAGCTGCTGGCCGGCTGGACCAGGCAGTACCCGATCGTCTCGGTCGAGGACGGCATGGCCGAAGGCGACTGGGACGGCTGGAAGCTGCTGACCGACGCCATCGGCGAGCGCATCCAGGTGGTCGGCGACGACCTGTTCGTGACCAACCCGGCGATCTTCCGCGAAGGCATCGAGAAGCGCATCGCCAACTCGATCCTGATCAAGGTGAACCAGATCGGCACGCTGTCCGAGACGCTTCAGGCGATCGCGATGGCCGATGCGGCGAAGTATTCGGCGGTGATCTCGCACCGCTCCGGCGAAACCGAGGACACCACCATCGCCGACATCGCGGTGGCCACCACCGCGACCCAGATCAAGACCGGCTCGCTGTGCCGCAGCGATCGCGTGGCGAAGTACAACCAGCTGCTGCGTATCGAGGAGCAGCTTGGTTCCGCGGCGCGCTACGCCGGTCGCCAGGCGTTCCCCAACCTGACCAGCCTGCCGGGCTGAGCGGAAGCATCGGCAACCCATGTTGCGCTGGATCGCCCTGATTCTGCTGCTGCTGTTGATCGGACTGCAGGTGAAACTGTGGTCCGGCAACGGCAGCATGCATGAGGTCGATGCGTTGCGCGTGTCGGTGAAGAAACAGGCGGACGAGAACGACCGGCTGGCGAAGCGCAACCAGGCACTGGGCGCCGATGTGCTGGATCTCAAGCACGGTGAACAGGCTGTCGAAGCCCGCGCGCGCACCGAGCTCGGGCTGATCAAGCCGGGCGAGACCTTCTATCAGGTGGTCGATCAACCGGGCCATGCCGGCAGCGCGCTGCCGCCGGCAACCGCGTCCGCCGGATCGCCATGAGCGGGCCGATGCCTTGGTGCCTGGTGCCTGCGGCCGGAAGCGGCACGCGGGTCGGCGGCGATTGCCCGAAGCAATACCTGCCGCTGGCCGGGCGGGCGCTGATCGAGCACACCATGGAACGGCTGGCGGCGCACCCGCGGATCGCCGGTCTGATGGTGATCCTGGGCGCGGCGGATGCACGCTGGCCGGGCATCGAGTCACTCAACGGCAAGCCGGTGCTGACCGCCACCGGCGGCGCCCGCCGCAGCGATTCGGTACTGGCCGGGCTCGAGGCCCTGCCGGCCGATGTCGCCGCCGACGATTTCGTGCTGGTGCACGACGCCGCCCGCCCGTGCGTGCGGCAGGCGGATATCGGCCAGTTGATCGAACGGGCCGGCGCCGCCGGCGGCGGCCTGCTGGGCGCGCCGCTGCGCGACACGCTCAAGCGCGCCGATGCCGCCGCGCGCAGCCTCGTCACCGAGCCGCGGGACGAGCGCTGGCGGGCATTCACGCCGCAGATGTTCCGCCGCGCCGCGCTGACGTCCGCCCTGCGCGACGCCGCGCATCGCGGGCTGGCGGTCAGCGATGAGGCGATGGCGATGGAGCTGGCCGGTTTCGCGCCCTTGCTGGTCGAGGGCGCGGAGGACAACATCAAGGTCACCACGGCCGCGGATTTCGCGTTGGCCGAATTCCTGCTCCGGAGGACTTCGTGATGCGCATCGGCAGCGGGTTCGACGTGCATGCGTTCGGCGCGGGCGACCACGTCGTGCTCGGCGGCGTGCGCATACCGCACGAACAAGGCGTGCTCGCGCATTCGGATGGCGACGTGGTGATCCATGCGCTGTGCGACGCGATTTTCGGCGCGCTCGCGCTGGGCGACATCGGCACGCATTTTCCGCCCGCCGACGAGCGTTGGCGCGGCGCCGACAGTCGCCAGTTCCTGCGCCACGCGGCGCTGCTGATGGCGCAACACGATTTCAAGCTGGGCAATGCGGACATCACGGTGATCTGCGAGGCGCCGAAAATCGGCCCGCACGCGCAGGCGATGCGCGAACGCCTCGCGGCCGACCTGGAGTGCGGGATCGGCCGCATCAGCATCAAGGCCACCACCACCGAGCGCCTCGGCTTCGCCGGGCGGCGCGAGGGAATCGCCGCGCAAGCCTGCGTGCTGCTGGAACGCGCCTGAGCGCCGGCATGCCGGTCGCCGCGATGCGGGCCCCGATGGATCTGAATGCCGGTGCGACCGGCGGAGTGTCATGACCGAATCCGAACGTGCCCATGCCCCGCTTCCCTGGGCCTACGATGGCCCGCCGCTGCGGGCGCGGCTGCGCAGCGTGCCGGAGGATTTCCGGGTCGAGGAAATCCTTGGCTACGACGCCGACGGCCAGGGCGAACACCTGTTGCTGTGGGTGGAAAAGCGCGGTGCCAATACCGACTGGGTGGCGCGCGAACTGGCAAGGTTTGCCGGCGTCCCGCCGGTGGCGGTGGGCTTCGCCGGGATGAAGGATCGCCATGCGGTCACCCGGCAGACGTTTTCGGTACAGATGGCCGGCCGGCCGGATCTGGATTGGTCGACCTTTCCGCATGCCGAGGTCAAGGTGCTGGCCGCGACGCGGCACTCGCGCAAGCTCAAGCGCGGCGCGTTGCGCGGCAACCGTTTCATGCTGGTGCTGCGCGAGGTGCAGGGCGATCGGCAGGCGGCCGAGCGGGTGCTTGGCCAGATCGCCGTGCGCGGCGTGCCGAACTATTTCGGCGAACAGCGCTTCGGCCGCGAAGGCGGCAACGTGGCGCAGGCCCGGGCGATGTTTGCCGGGCGCCGGGTCGAGCGCGACAAGCGTGCGTTCCTGCTGTCGGCCGCGCGTTCGCAGATCTTCAACGACGTGCTGGCCGCCCGGGTCGAGCGTGGCGCCTGGGACACGCCGCTGGATGGCGAAATCTGGTCGCTGGCCGGTTCGCGTTCGTGGTTCGGGCCGGAGCCGTTTACCGAGGCATTGGCCGGGCGCCTGGCGCGTGCCGACATTCATCCGTCGGGCCCCTTGTGGGGGCAGGGCGAGCCACCCAGCCAGGCCGCGGCCGGGGCACTGGAACGCGCGACGGCCGCGGCCTGCCGGGATCTGGTCGATGGCCTGGCGGCGGCGCGGAT
>JAGWMU010000014.1 GCA_028873095.1 Pseudomonadota bacterium
CGAAGTCGAGCTCCCAGCACGCCTGGATGATCGCCGCCGAGATCGAGTCGAGGCCGCAGCCGGCGCACAGCGTGGAGTTCTTGCCCTCGTAATCGCGCCGGGTATAGCCCACCTTGTTGACCGTGAGCGAGGGGTGGTGAAGACGGGGTTTGGCCAGGTAGGTCATGCCGCATGCTCCTTGAGCCGGTTCTTCTTGGCTTTGCGTTTCGGCATGACCGCTTCGGCATGCACGTGCTGGGTGATGGCGTCGGTGATGAAACGGGCGGTGATCGGCGTGCCGTCGTAGTGCAGCACCTGCACCAGGCGCGCCGGATCCACCTCCAGCTCGTTCACCAGCAGGCTGCGCATCTGGGCGTCGCGGTTCTGCTCGACCACGAACACCTCCTCGTGATCGGCCAGGAACCGGCTGACCGCCTGCGGGAACGGGAAGGCCCGCAGCCGCAGGGCGTCGAGGTGGATGCCGGCGGCGTTCAGCACATCGAGCGCCTCGTGCATCGCCGGGCTGGTCGAGCCGAAGTAGATGACGCCCAGCCGCGTCTTGTGCGTCGCGGGGCGCAGCACGGGTTGCGGCACCAGGTCGGCGGCGGTCTTGAACTTCTTCAGCAGCCGCTGCGCGTTGTAGACGTAGTCCGAACCGCGCTCCGAATAGCGCGCGTAGGCGTCGCGCGTGGTGCCCCGGGTGAAATAGCTGCCGAGGCTCGGATGCGTGCCGGGCAGCGTGCGCCACGGAATGCCGTCGCCGTCCACGTCCTTGTAGCGGCCGAAGTCCTTGCCGGCCTCCAGCTCTTCGGCGGTCATCACCTTGCCCCGGTCGTACGCCTGCGCATCGGACCATTCGAACGGCTCGCACAGGCGCTGGTTCATGCCGATGTCGAGGTCGGTCATCACGAACACCGGCGTTTGCAGCCGGTCGGCCAGGTCCAGGGCGGCGGCGGCGTGCTCGAAACATTCGTGCGGATCTTCGGGGAGCAGCAGCACGTGCTTGGTGTCGCCGTGCGAGGCGTAGGCGCACGACAGGATGTCGGCCTGCTGGGTGCGGGTGGGCATGCCGGTCGACGGTCCGCCGCGCTGCACGTTGATGATGGTGGCCGGGATCTCGGCGAAGTAGGCCAGCCCGATGAACTCGGTCATCAGCGAGACCCCGGGCCCGGACGTGGCGGTGAAGGCGCGCGCGCCGTTCCAGCCCGCGCCCACCACCATGCCGATCGAGGCCAGCTCGTCCTCGGCCTGCACGATGGCGAATTTGTGCTGCCCGGTGGCCGGATCGATCCTGAAGCGGCTGCAGTATTTCTGGAACGCCTCGGCCACCGACGACGACGGCGTGATCGGGTACCAGGCCGCCACGGTGGCGCCGCCATACACGCAACCCAGTGCGGCGGCGCTGTTGCCGTCGACGAAAATCCGCTCGCCCACCCTGTCGGCGCGCCGCACCTGGATGCCCAGCGGCGCCTCCAGATGCTCCCGGGCAAAGTCGCAGCCCAGCTGCAGGGCGCGCAGGTTGGAGTCGAACAGTTTTTCCTTGCCCTTGTACTGCGCGGCAAACAGCGCCTCGAAGACCTCGCCGTCGATCCCTAGCAGCACCGACAGTGCGCCGACGTAAATGATGTTCTTGAACAACTGCCGCTGGCGCGGATCGGTGTAGACCGCATTGCAAATATCGGTCAGCGGCATGCCGATCACGTGGATGTCCGCGCGGAACTTCGACGGCGGCAAGGGCCGCGTGCTGTCGTAGAACAGGTAGCCGCCCGGTTCGAGCTCGGCCACGTCGGCATCCCAGGTCTGCGGATTCATCGCCACCAGCATGTCCACGCCGCCGCGCCGGCCGAGGTAGCCCTTCTCGCAGACGCGCACTTCGTACCAGGTCGGCAGGCCCTGGATGTTGCTCGGAAAGATGTTGCGCGGGCTCACCGGCACGCCCATGCGCAGGACGGCCTTGGCGAACAGCTCGTTCGCCGAGGACGAGCCCGAACCGTTGACGTTGGCGAACTTGATGACGAAATCGTTGACGGCTTCGATGCGTTTCATGCCACGACCCCCAGTGTGCGCGTGTCCTTCCTGGCATCGCGGCACTTCGGCCCCGCCTGGGTCGGCTGCAGCAGGAACTTCTGCATGTCCCACGCCCCGGTGGGGCAGCGCTCGGCGCACAGGCCGCAGTGCAGGCATACGTCCTCGTCCTTGACCATCACCCGGCCGGTCTTGAGCATTCCGGACACGTAGAGATCCTGCCCGAGGTTGAGTGCCGGCGCCTTCAGCCGCTTGCGCAGGTCAGGCTCGTCCCCGTCGACCGTGAAGCTGATGCAGTCCATGGGGCAGACGTCCACGCAGGCGTCGCACTCGATGCAGGCCGGCGCGGTGAACACCGTCTCCACGTCGCAGTTCAGGCAGCGATTGGCCTCCTTGAAGGCGGTCGCGGCGTCGAATCCCAGCTCGACCTCCACCCGAATGCTGGCGAGCGCCATCTCGGCCTTGGCCCACGGCACCTTGAAGCGGGGGTCGTTGGAGGTGTCGTTGTCGTAGCTCCACTCGTGGATGCCCATCTTGGTCGACATCAGGTTGGTCGTCGGGTCCGGCCGGCGGCGGATGTCCTCGCCATGCAGCAGCCGGTCGATCGAGACCGCGGCCTCATGCCCATGCGCCACCGCCGTGATGATGTTCTTCGGGCCGAACGCCGCATCCCCGCCGAAGAACACGTTCGGCAGCGTGGACTGGAAGGTGGCCGCGTCCAGCGTCGGCAAACCCCACTGGTCGAACTCGATGCCGCTGTCGCGCTCGATCCAGGGAAAGGCGTTTTCCTGCCCCACCGCGATCAGCACGTCGTCGCACTCGACCAGCACCTCAGGCTCGCCGGTCGGCACCAGCGAGCGCCGGCCGCGCTCGTCGTAGACCGCCCGCACGACGTCGAACTTCATGCCGGTGAGCCTGCCGTTGCTGTGCTCGAACGACTTGGGCACGTGGAAGTTGATGATCGGGATGCCTTCGTGCTGCGCGTCCTCCTTCTCCCACGGCGAGGCCTTCATTTCGTCGAAGCCGCTGCGCACGATCACCTTCACCTCGGCGCCGCCCAGGCGCCGCGCCGAACGACAGCAATCCATCGCCGTGTTGCCGCCGCCCAGGACGACGACCCGCCTGCCGATGCCGGTGACGTGGCCGAACGACACCGAAGCCAGCCAGTCGATGCCGATGTGGATGTTCGGCGCCGCCTCGCGGCGTCCCGGCAGGTCGAGGTCGCGTCCGCGCGGCGCGCCGCAGCCCACGAACACCGCATCGAAGCCCTGCGCCAGCAGCGCCCGCATGGACTCGATGCGCTGGCCGCTCCGGAACGCCACGCCCAGATCGAGGATGTAGCCGGTCTCTTCGTCGATCACCGATTCGGGCAGGCGAAAGCGCGGAATCTGCGTGCGGATGAAACCGCCGGCCTTGGCCTCGCCGTCGAACACGGTGACTTCGTAGCCCAACGGGGCCAGATCGCGCGCCACCGTCAGCGAGGCCGGTCCGGCGCCCACGCAGGCGATGCGCTTGCCGTTGCGCGGGGCCGGCTTGGGCATGCGCCGTGACACGTCGTCCTTCATGTCGGCCGCCACGCGCTTGAGCCGGCAGATCGCCACCGGCTCCGGATGCTCGCCGTTGCTCTGCTCCACCCGGGCGCGGCGGCAGGCCGGCTCGCAGGGCCGATCGCAGGTGCGGCCCAGGATGCCCGGAAACACGTTGGAGACCCAGTTGACCATATAGGCGTCGCTGTAGCGGCCCTGCCCGATCAGCCGGATGTACTCCGGGACGGGCGTATGGGCCGGGCAGGCCCACTGGCAGTCGACCACCTTGTGGAAATAGGCCGGGTTGGCGGTATCGGTAGGCTGCAAAGCTGTCTCCTTGATCAGGTGACCATCGCGCAGACCATGATGGCGGGGGACAGTCTAATCCCCTGCGGCGCCGGCAGCGCTGACGGCAGTCAAGCTGCGTGTCCGGCGCGTATCCGGGGTCGGGAGTTTTTGCGCCAGCCATCCACATCCGGCATGCTTCGCCTTTGGATCCAGCCAGACAGCCATGATCGAGTTCGGACACGGAACGCACGTCGGCCTGCGTCGCACGCGCAACGAGGACACCTACCATGCCGACGCCTCGCTCGGCCTGTTCCTGGTGGCCGACGGCATGGGCGGCCACCAGCACGGCGAGGTCGCCTCGGCCCTGGTGCGCGACGCCGTCGTCGACCTGATCGCCCGCGGGCACGGCCTGATCGAGGCCATCCAGGGTGCGTGCGAGCGGCTGCGCGAACGCACCGGCGACAGCCCCGACATGCTGCCGATGGGCACCACGATCGCGGTGCTGCATCTGGCCGGCGACGGCTACGAGGTCGCCTGGGTGGGCGACAGCCGGATCTATCTGTGGCAACGCGAATTGCGCCAGGTCAGCCACGACCATTCGCTGGTGCAGGCACTGGTCGAAGCCGGCCAGCTCGATCCGGCGCAGGTCCGGCAGCATCCGCAGCGCAACGTGCTTACCCAGGCGCTGGGCGTGACGGCCGCCGAGCAACTGCACATCGGGCTGGCCCGCGGCCGGCTGGAACCGGGCATGAGCTTCCTGCTGTGCACCGACGGACTGACCGAAGGCGTCGGCGAAGCGTCGATCGCACGAATCGTCGCGCGCACGGACCTGGCCGCGCAGGAGTGCGTCGATCAGCTTTTGCTCGCCGCGCTGGACGAAGGCGGCGACGACAACATCACCGCGATCATCGTGCGCTGCGGCTGAGCCCGCGCGGCGGCGCGACTCACCCCAGCTGGCGCCACACGCACTTGCCGCCGGCGCTCTTGTCCAGCGCATCGAGACGCTGTTCATGCCGGACCAGTTCGTCGGCCGCCGCGCGCAACACCCGCGGGCGCGCGTGCAGGACCATCGGCGCCGCCGCGACGCTGTCGTGCTGCTCGGCCGCGCCGTCGAAGGCCAGCTCCAGCGCGGCCTGTCCCGACGTCATCGACAGGTAGACCTCGGCCAGCAACTGGGCGTCGATCAGTCCGCCGTGCAGGTCACGTCTCGAATTGTCGACCCCGAGCCGCTTGCACAGCGCGTCGAGGCTGTTGCGCTGGCCGGGATAGCGTTCCCGTGCCAGCGCCAGCGTATCGAGCACGCTGCAGCGGTCGCAGAGCCGCCCGCGGCCCGCGCCGCCATCCAGGCGCGCCAGTTCGGCATCCAGGAACCCGATGTCGAAACTGGCGTTGTGGATGACCAGTTCGGCGCCATCGACAAAGGCCAGGAATTCCTCCGCCACGTCGGCGAAGCGGGGCTTGTCGAGCAGGAATTCGTCCTCGATGCCGGTGACCCGGCGGGCGCCTTCGTCGATCGCCCGATCCGGATTGAGGTAGGTCTGGTAATGGCGGCCGGTGAGCCGGCGCTCGACCATCTCGATGCAGGCGATCTCGATCAGGCGATGCCCCTGGCGCACCTCCAGGCCGGTCGTTTCGGTATCAAGCACGACCTGCCTCATGCCCCGTTCCTCAGCCGTTCGGCCTGCTCGCGCGCGGCCTGGTCGACCCGCTCGTTTTCGGCATGCCCGTTGTGGCCGCGCACCCAGCGCCAGCTCACCCGATGCGCGCCGACCGCGGCGGACAGGCGCTGCCACAGGTCCTGGTTCTTCACCGGCTTGTTGTCGGCCGTGCGCCAGCCATTGCTGCGCCACTTGGGCACCCATTGCTCGATGCCCTGCATCACGTAGCGCGAGTCGGTGGTGAGCACGACATGGCAGGGGCGCTTCAAGGACTCCAGCGCGGCGATCGCCGCCATCAGTTCCATCCGGTTGTTGGTCGTGGCCGGGTCGCCCCCCGCCACCATTTTTTCCTTGCCGCCGGCGCGCAGCAAGGCGGCCCATCCGCCCGGACCGGGATTGCCCAGGCAGGCGCCGTCGGTAAATGCTTCCACTTCGCTCATCGCTGCTCGTTTCTTCCACGGAAAATCATGATGCCGAACTGCGCCGGGTACCGGGCGTCAGCCGGCCGCTCACCGCGACCGGCATCGGCACCGGCTTGATCCGCAACGGCGTCGCCATGTGACGCCGCTTGCGCGCAAGAAGGACATAACCGCCGCCCAGCGGGTTGGCATGGTCCGTCGGCGCATCGGCGGCACTCGGCCAGGCGTGGCCTATCCGGCGCGTGCGCTCGACCTCCAGCCCGGCCCGTTGCAGCGTGTTGCCGAGCAGCAGCGGCATCTGCAGCACCTGCGGCGACTGGCGCAGGTGCCAATAAAACCAGGGCGCCCAGCCACTCAGCGGGTGCACGCCGGCCACCGCCAGCATGCCGCCCGGGGCAAGCACCCGGATCGCCTCGGCAAGCAACAGCGAAGCCGTCGGCACCGCCTGCAGCGCATGCCGCAGCAGCACCAGGTCGAAGGCATCGTCGACAAACGGCAAGGGCTCGCCGATGGCGGCCCGCAGGTCGCCCCGGTACTGCCCGTCGTCCACCCGCAACCGGGTCCAGCAGCCCAGCATCGGCAGCCCGGGCGCCGAGTCGTCGAGCGACGCCCCCACCAGGAGCGCATGGGTCCCGCTGCAGCGCTGCAGATCGGGCGTCATCGCGCGCATCTGGTCGTCCAGCAGCCGCCGCAGCGGTTTGCTGGCATAGATGTCGTGGTCGCGTGGTCGACGCATGCGTAAGGGCCGGTCCCGGTCTGTTTCGCCAGTGTAACGGCTGCCGACGGCCGGCAGCAGATCGCATCGAAGACCCGGCTGCGCCACACCGCGGTAGCGGGAATCGCCCGGTTAACAACCGGCTAACGAGCGGTCCGCCGAGCGTCTTTATAGTCGGAGCGGACGGACGCCTCGCGCACGCATCGGGCGGCGGCTGTCCGGGCAAGGTTTGCGGCACGCACACGGGCCGGCGTCGCCCATCGCGAAACCCGGCGGAACACGGCCATGCCGGATATCGACCAGACCGCGGAGTCCATCTTGCACCTCGTACCGTTACCGGCGTTTGCCGACAATTACATCTGGCTGCTGCACGACGACGCGGGCCAGGCCATCGTGGTCGATCCGGGCGACGCCGCCGTGGTCGAGCGCGCCCTGGCCGAGCGGCAGCTGCAACTGCGCGCGATCCTGTTGACCCATCATCACCACGACCACATCGGCGGCGTGGCCGAACTGCTCGACCGGCATGCGGTGCCGGTCCATGCGCCGGTCGACGACCGCATCGCCGGGGCGACAGTCCGGGTGAGCGACGGCGAATCGATCGAGCTGACCTCGCCCCAGGCCCGCTTCGAGGTGCTCGCCATCCCCGGCCACACCCTTAGCCATGTCGCCTACGTCGGGGACGGCCTGCTGCTGTGCGGCGACACCCTGTTCAGCCTGGGCTGCGGCAGGCTGTTCGAGGGGACGGCTGCGCAGATGCTCGCTTCGCTCGATCGCCTGTCGCGTCTGCCGGCAGCAACCCGGGTCTGCGCCGGGCACGAATACACCGAGGCCAACGGACGCTTTGCGCACACCGTCGAACCGGACAATCCGCACCTTCAGGCGCGCCTGCGGGAAGTTGCCGGACTGCGTGCCCGGCAGCTTCCCACGCTGCCCAGCTCACTGGCCGACGAACTGGCGTGCAACCCGTTCCTGCGCGTCGACGCCGATCCGGTGGCGGATTGGTGCCGGCGGCAACACGGCGGCGCCGGCGACCGCGTGGCCCGTTTTGCCGCCCTGCGCACCGCCAAGGATGCGTTCCGCTGACCGGAACGCGGCACGCAGGAACCGGCAAACTGCACGGCCCATGCAAGCGTCATGCACGCGCATCGAAAGGGCGGCCTGCGCCGCCCTTTCGATGCGCCGGATTCACCCGCGATCAGGCCATGCCGGCCTTCGGGTCCGCACCGTACGGGTTGTCGCCCTGATCGCCGTCGAGCGCCAGCAGCACGATGATCCAGATCGTGCCGATCAGCGGTATCAGCGCTATCAACAGCCACCAGCCGGTCCTGCCGGTGTCGTGCAGGCGGCGCACCCCCACCGCAATGCCGGGCACCAGCAACGCCAGACTGTAGAGACCCGCGATCACCGGCAATCCGACGATCCTGCCGATGACGAACATCACGATGTAAATGAGGGTGTTCGCCAGAACGAACATCCAGTATTCGGTCCGCCGGGCGCGGCCATCGAAATCCGCGTAGTGGCCCTTGACGCATTTCAGATACCAGTCGAAAAATCCCATTTCATCCCCCCATAAAATGATGCGGGCATCTGCCCGGAGCGACTATGCGGCGTGCGCGGGGTACCTGTCCACCGAAACGGCCAGGAAGCCGCGACCGGCCACCGTTGCCGAAAACCCTCCGCGGCCTACTTGATCAGCCGCAGTGCAAACGGGTAGCGGTAACGCACGCCTTCATTCGCCTTGACCGCCGCGATGATGGTGAACACCAGCCAGGTGATGCCGATGATCACCCACAACGGAATCGCAATGATCAAGCCGATGCCGAGGGTCATGATCGACAGCAGCAGCAGGGCCACGAAGACGATCGCCACCGTGATGTTGAAGTTCAAGGCTTCCTTGCCCTGGTCATCGACGAACGGCATGCTGTCCTTCTTGATCAGCCAGATGACCAACGGACCGATAAAGACCCCCCAGCCGCCCCCCAGGGCACCGGTGAGCAGCGCACCGAGCAGCGCGGACAGATGCGCAAGCATGCCCCACTGGCGTTGTTCGGCGGAAAGGTCCCCGGCTGGCGACGGATCGCCCGGCGAAGGCGGAATGACGGACTCGGGTGGCACGCTCATGCGATTCTCCTCAGCGTCGACAATTCGCCGGCCCCATGCCGGACGAGTGGATGCTAGTGGGACGGCGCACGCTTGGCGAGTGAGCTTGCGGCATGGGACGGACCGGCGGCACGGCCCCCTGCAGGCTTATTCCCCGGCCACGGTCATGCGCTCCAGCAGGATGGAGCCGGCAAGAATCTGCGAACGCCGGTCGACATCCGATCCCACCGCCACGATACCGGCGAACATGTCGCGCAGGTTGGCGGCAATCGTGATCTCCTCGACCGGGTAGGCGATCTGGCCGTTTTCCACCCAGAAGCCCGCCGCGCCGCGCGAATAGTCGCCGGTGATGGTGGACACGCCCTGCCCCATCACCTCGGTCACCAGCAGGCCGCTGCCCATGCGCTTGAGCATGCCTGCGAAGTCGTCCTGGCCCGGCTCGACCACCAGGTTGTGGATACCTCCGGCGTTGCCGGTCGACTCCAGAGCGAGCTTGCGCGCCGAGTAGCTGCCCAGCACGTAGCGCGCCAGCACGCCGCCTTCGATCAGGGCGCTGTCGCGGGTCGCCACGCCTTCGGCGTCGAAGCTGCCCGAGCCTTGCCCGCGCAACAATTGCGGCCGCTCCACGATGTTGAGCCAGGCCGGCATCACCGGCTTGCCGACATGATCGAGCAGGAAACTGGCCTGGCGATACAAGGCGCCGCCGCTGACCGCGCCGACCAGGTGGCCGATCAGCCCGCGGGCCAGCTCCGGCACGAACAGCACCGGGCACTGCCGGGTCGACAGGCTGCGCGCGCCGATGCGTGCCAGCGTGCGTTCGGCCGCCTTGTCGCCAAGTGCCTTCGGGCTCATGAAATCGCCGGCGGCGCGCACGCTGTCGTACCAGTAATCGCGCTGCATGCCGTCATCGCCGCCGGCGATCAACGCCAGCGACAGCGAATGGCGGGTGCCGCGCTCGCGGCCGACGAAGCCGTGCGAGTTCGCATACACCGACACCCCCTGGCTGGCCTGCACGCTGGCGCCGTCGGAATTGCTGATGCCCGCATGCGCGCGGCCGGCATCCTCGATCTCGATCCCCAGCTCGATCGCGCGCGCGGTGTCGATGTCCCATGGATGCCACAGGTCCAGATCGGGAAACGTCGTCGCCATGCGCGCCGCATCGGCCAGTCCGGATGCGGGGTCCGCCTCGGTGTAGCGGGCGATCGCGCAGGCCTGATCCAGGGTCGCCTGGATCGAATCGGGGTGCAGGTCGGCGGTGCTGGCCGAGCCCTTGCTCTGGCCGAAGTACACGGTGAGGCCGAAGCCGCGGTCGCGGGTGTGCTCGACCGTCTCCACCTCGCCCAGGCGCACGTTGACGCTCAGCCCGGTATCGATGCTGGCCGCCACTTCGGCCTGGCTGGCGCCGGCGGCGCGGGCACGGCGAATCACGTCTTCGGCCAGCTCGGTGAGCCGGTCGAGTTCATGCTGGCTGCGGTCGGGCTGGTTGCGATCCGGCTGGCGCCGGTGCTGGCTGATGGCGCGTTCGCTCACGTTGGGTTTCCTGGGGTGTTGGCGGGTAGAATGGGCGGTCCAGAACCGCTCGCTGTCCGATCGGGGCCGGCGTCCACTGACGCTGCGCACCCGAGATGGGGCCGCTGCGGCGAAATGCAAAGAGCTGCGGAGAACGCGATGCAACCTGCCGCCGGCATCTATCGCCACTACAAGGGCCGGCGCTATCGCGTGCTGGGCACCGCCCGGCACAGCGAAACGATGGAACTGCTGGTGGTCTATCAGGCGCTCTACGGCGACCACGGCTTGTGGGTGCGCCCGGCGCCGATGTTCAACGAAACCGTCGAACTTGACGGCGAGCCGGTTGCCCGCTTCGTGCTGGAGCAAGCCGAACGGCCCGGCAGCGACGACCCGCACGCCTGATCCGCCGCCCCATTCCCAGGAACTGGAACCCGTGACCCCCAGCCACCACCCGACCGAACCGTCCGACGAGGACTACGGCCCCAGCCGCACCCAGCAACGCCGCGAGGCGCTGGCCGTGCTGGCGCTGGCCACTCAATTGCTCGAACTGCCGGCCAGCCGGCTGGCCAGGCTCGAGCTGCCGGACGACGTGCGGCACGAGATCGACGTCACCCGCCGCATCACCGCACACATCGCGCGCAAGCGCCAGCTTGCCTTTCTGGCCAAGATCATGCGCCGCCATGGCGATGAGGCGTTCGCCGCGGTGCGCGCGGAACTGGGCGAGAACCGCGAAAAACAGCGCCAGGAAAACGCCGCCATGCATCGGCTTGAGGTACTGCGCGATCGACTGGTCGGCGAGGACGAAACCGCACTCTCCGAGCTGATCGCGCAGCATCCGCAGATCGATCGCCAGCACCTGCGCTCGCTGACCCGCCAGGCACGGATCGAGCGCGACGGCAACAAGCCGCCGCGGGCCTATCGGGAAATCTTCCGGCTGCTCAAGGAACTCCCCGGGTCGGAACCCGACAGCGGCGAGGCATAGCCCCCGACCCCGCGTGGCGTTGCGCGTGCGGCCCCGTGCAGGGCGGCCCGGGCACGATCCGGCCGCCCGGATTTGCCGGGACACGACCCGGCACCTGCGCTGCCAGGTGCGTCCTGCCGGGCGCACCTCCGAAAAAGGCCGGCTTGCGCCGGCCTTTTCCCGAATCAGACACGTCGATCAAGCCGCCGTGACGTCTTCGGCCTGCAAGCCCTTCTGGCCGGTGACCACCTTGAAACTCACTTTCTGCCCTTCCTGCAGGCTCTTGAAACCCGAGCCGCTGATGGCACGAAAATGCACGAACACGTCAGGGCCGCTTTCACGGCTGATGAAGCCGAAACCCTTCGCGTCGTTGAACCACTTGACTGTACCAATTTCACGATCCGACATGACTCACTCCGATCCATTCGAGACGCTTAGACAAACCGACCCGCGCGGGTCGACGACTTACTGGGCATGCCGGAGCCGGGTGTAGCGATGCGGATTCAGGAAACCTCACACCGGGCACGCACTTGACCGAGCAGACGCAGTGCGCCAAGCATAACGGAAATTAGACATGCGAGTAGTTTGTCAAGCGATTTTTTTGGCTGGCCTGTCCCGACCAGCGCAGGCACCCCTGGCGGGGTCCGCCTGAAGCCTGCTGCGGCGCGATCAGGCGGCCCACCTTGCCGGCCGGCAAGTCTTTCGAGACCCGCCGGCCTTCCTGCCGGCTCCTGGAGCCGCTGCCGGCGATCGCACGGCCCCCACCGCACGAGGCTGCACGCCGTCGGCAGTCACAGACCGGGCATGCCGTTCATTTTTCCTATACCTTGAATCATGTCTGATGTGAACCGGTGATCACCCAGTCGCGGCAGCCCGAGCGGCATGCCGCGCATTCGAGGGAAAACACGATGATGCCCGCCCTGCCACGCCTGATTCTGGCCGCCGCGATCGCCAGCCTTGCATTGATCGGTTGCACGAGCAAACCGGCTACCCGAGCCACCGCGGCGGCGGCGAACCCGGAGCCCGCCAGTGCTGCCGCCAGCCGCACCGCGCATCGTCAACGGCTACCCGCCACCAGACTGCCGGACAGGACCGGCATCGCCGCCTGCGACGATTACCTGTCCAGTTACATCGCCTGCCACCGCGCGGCCGCCATCTTCCCTCCCGATCAACTGCAGTCGCGCTATCAGACGATGCGCAACAGCCTGCTGCGCGATTCGCTGGATCCGGACATGCGCCCGCAGCTGGCAAGCCGCTGCAACTCGCTGGCCACGCAATTGCGCCAGGCGCTGCACGGCAAGTCCTGCGACGTGAACCCGCCGCCGTCCGGCAGCTCGCCCTGAGCGTCCGGGTCTGCCGGACCGTCGCTCGGCTGCACTCCCGGCCGGCGGCGATCAGCCACTCGAATCGCGGCACGCCGCGCGCAGCGCCGCCGCCAGCGGCGCGGGACGCGTGCGGCCGATGCGGATCTCCGGCGTGCCGTGCCAGCGCGCGAAGCGGGCGATCGTCGCGGCCAGCGCACGGACCAGTACCGGATCGGACTCCACCGCCGGCTCCAGCGACACGCTCTTGATCTCGAAGACCGCCTCGCTGCGATGTGCCTTGGCGTCCAGCCGGCCGACCAGCCGGCCGCGATGCAGGATCGGCAGCACGAAGTAGCCGTGCCGTCGGCGGGCGGCCGGCGTATAGCACTCCAGGGTGTACTCGAAATCGAACATCGCCCGCAGCCGGGCCCGATCCCATACCAGCGGATCGAACGGCGACAGCAGCGCGGTATGGGTGGCGCGCAGGCGGCCTCGCAACGCCTTGTCCAGCGCATCGGCATGATCGCGATGCACATAAGCCGGGGTCTGCCAGCCCTGCACGGATACCGCCAGCAGGTCGCCGCCGGCCAGCAGCGGCGCCAGCTCGCGGTCGGTTACCGCCGGCCGCAGACGGTGGTAGTCGGCGATCCAGCCGGCTGGCGCGATCCCCAGCGCGCGCACGCTGTCGGCAATGAAGCGCTGCCGCATGATCTGCGGCGAAACCGCGCCGGCCCGGTGATCGAACGGCGGATCGAGCCGCGCCAGCACGTTTTCGGCCAGATCGTACACACGCTGGAAGCGCTCGCGCCGCGCCACCATCAACTCGCCCAGCGCGAACCAGGCTTCGAGCCAGCGCTTTTCCGGCTTCCATTCCCACCAGCCGGGCTTGCCCGCGGCACCACCAGGCTGGCGGGCGAAGTCCGCCGCGCGCACCGGGCCGGAGGCGGCGATGGCGGCCAGCAGCGCATCCATCTCGGCCCGATGCTCACGGTGCATCCGCGCGGCATGCCGATGCGCCCAATGATGCATGCGCTGGTCGCGCGCATGGCGATGCCAGCCGATGTCGGCCGCCGTGACGAAACACGCCTCGTGCGCCCAGCACTCGGCCAGCCGCCCCTGCTCCAGCGCCTCGTCCAGCCAGGCCATCGGGTAGTCGCCCAGGCGCGAGTGCAGCACCAGATACGGGCTGCGGGCAACCACGTGGATGGTGTCGATCTGCAGCATGCGCATGCGCCCGATGCTGGCCACCACGTCACTGCGCCGGGGGCGCCGCCGCATCGGCTGCAGCAACCCCATCGCGGCCAGCTGCAACAGGCGCGCCTGTCCCAGGCTCAGGACCGGCCGCTTGCCCGGGGCCGCACTCAGCAACACGGTGCCTTCACGAGTGCATGTTCAGGATCATGAGCTGGCATCCGCAACTCCTTTTTCCGCCTGAACTCGGTCGGGCAACCGATGTCTCGAAAATACGGCACGGCACGGGTTCCTGGCGCGGCCACAAACTTTCATCCACGTAATTCTGGCATGGAGCATCGATCATGAAACCTCGCACATCCCTGTTGTCCGTCCTCGGCGCGGCAACGCTGCTTGTCACCGGCAGCCTGCTCGCCGGGCAAGCGCCGACGCCGCCGGCCGCGGCAGCCGCGGCACCGGCCGGCAGCTCGCCGGACACGGCGGTCTACCAGACCCCGCAAGGCGAACTCACCGTGCACAGCGTCCCGGCACCGGCACCGTCATTCGGACCCGCGCCGTCGTTCGAGCAACTGTCCGGCGGCGGCAAGGTGATCACTGAACAGCAGGCCTCGGCCTATCCACCGCTGGCGAACGATTTCCTGCATGCCGACCGCGACCGCAGCGGCGGCGTCACCAAGGCCGAATACGAACGCTGGGTCAAGCAGCTCTAGCGGAACCGGAATCCCCTCTTGCAGGCCGGCCGCAAGCCCCCGCTTGTGGCCGGCTTTCTTTCACCGGAACGCCTGCCGACTTCCCGGGAGGCAGGCCGCCCGCGGCGGTCGGTGGCGGCAAGGAAGCGGCGTGCCGCGAAACAGCGATCAGTGGTGATGGCCACCTGCGCCGTGCACGTGACCATGGGCCAGCTCCTCGTCGGTGGCCGCGCGCACGCCGGTCACTTCGATGGCGAAATGCAGGGTCTTCCCGGCCAGCGGATGATTGCCGTCGATGAACACCTTGTCGCCCTCGACCCGGCTCACGGTGACATTGATCTCGCCCTGCGGGCCGCGACCCTGGAACTGCATGCCGGGCTGGATGTCGTCGACGCCCTGGAAGGCCGCGATCGGCACCTCCTGCATCAACTGGGCGTGGTGCACGCCATAGCCTTCCTCGGGCGCCACGTCGGCGCTGAATTTGTCGCCGCTCGCGCGGCCTTCCATCTGCTTTTCCAGACCGGGAACGATCTGCCCGCTGCCATGCAGATAGGTCAGCGGCTCGCGGCCTTCGGAACTGTCGATGACCTGGCCCTGGTCGTCGGTCAGCGTGTAGTGGAAGGCGGCAACGGAGTTCTTGGCAATCTGCATGAGCGTCTCGCGAACAGGTTCGGGTCCGCCGGCCAGGTGCCGGCACGAGGCGCGCAGTCTACCAGAACGACCACCATCGACCTCGCTGCAGGCCCGGCCGGGATTGGCGATACTGCGCGCATGATTTCGCCGCCGCGCCCCCCTCGTCGCCACCGCCATCGCGCCGCATGCCTGCTGTCCACCTGCGCCTGGCTGCTTGCGGCAACGCCGTCGATCGCCTCCCCGCCGCCCGTGGCGACCGGCACCGCGGCGCTGGCCGCGCAGATCGACGCGCAGATCGGCCAACCCCGCTTTGCCGCGGCCCGCTGGGGCATCGCGGTGGCTTCGCTGGACAGCGGACGCATCCTGTACGCGCACCACGCCGATCAACTGCTGCAACCGGCTTCCACCGCCAAATTGTTCACCGCCGCGGTCAGCCTGGCCGAACTGGGCCCGGATTACCGCATTCCCACCCGGCTGCTGGGCGATGGCCGGATCCGTCATGGCCGTCTGGACGGACCGCTGGTGCTCTACGGCATGGGCGACCCCACCCTGGGGACCGCCGGCAGCGCCGACTGGGCCGACCGGCTGGCAAGCCAGCTGGCCACGCGCGGGGTACGGCGGGTGCGGGGGGACCTGATTGCCGACGACAGCTATTTCACCGGCCCGCCATTCGGCAGCGGCTGGGAGGCCGGCGACCTGCAAAGCGGGTTCGCGGCACCGCCCTCGGCGCTCAGCGTGCAGGAGAACGTCGTTACCGTCACGGTCGGCCCCGGCGCCCGCCCCGGACTTGCGGCCAACCTGGATTTCGCCCCCGCCGATGCCAGGCCATCGCTGTCCGGACAGCTGACCACCGGCGCTGCGCGAACGCCAAGCGACATCAACCTGTATCGCGCGCCCGGCGACGCCGGGCTTTACGCATTCGGCACGATTGCGCTCGACTCGCCGCCGCAGCACTTCAGGCTGGCGGTGCCGGACCCTGCCCTGCTCGCGGGCCGGCAGTTGCGACAGGCACTGGCGCGCGAGGGCATCCGCGTCAGCGGCAAGCTGCGGGTATTGCACTGGCCGCAGGACGATACGGCCCTGCTGGCACATGCCGACACCCTCGCCGAAGTGCTGTCGCCGCCGCTGCTGGAGATCCTGCAACGCGGCCTGAAGCGCTCGCAGAACCTGTACCTGCAAAACCTGCTGCTGAACGTCGGCGCACGCGCGCAGGCCACGGCGGCACCCGCCGCGGAGGCCGGCTTCAAGAGCACCGAAGCATGGGGCATCAAGGCGCTGCATGCGCTGCTGGCCAAGATCGGCATTCCGCCCGCGGCCAGCCTGCTCGACGACGGCGCCGGACTGTCGCGCAGCGACCTGGTGACGCCGGACGCGCTGGTACGCCTGCTCGAATACCTTGCCGCGCAACCCTATGCCGCGGAGCTGCGCGACGCGCTGCCGATCGCCGGCCGGGACGGCACGCTGATCAACCGCATGCGCGGCACCGCGGCCGAGAACAACGTGCATGCCAAGACCGGCAGCATGACTTACGTGCACAGCCTTGCCGGCTATGTCACCACCGCCGACGGCGAACGGCTGGCGTTCGCGATCATGCTCGACAACGACGACCCGCCGGCGGAGGACCCCCGCGCGAGCGGCGACCTGGACGCGATCGCCGTGCTGCTGGCGAACTTTCGCGGCAGCCGTTGAACGGCGGCCCGCCGCCTCAGCCGCGCAGTCGCGCCAGCGTGTCCCTGGCGATTTTCTCGGGCGCATCCGTGGACGCATAGCGCTTGACCACCTGACCGTCCGCACCGACCAGGAACTTGGTGAAGTTCCACTTGATCGACTCGCTGCCGAGGATGCCCTTGCCCTCGCTCTTCAGCCACTTGTACAGCGGATCGGCGTTGTCGCCGTTCACCTCGAGCTTGGCGAACATCGGAAAGGTGACGTCGTACTGGGTGCTGCAGAAGCTCTTGATCTCTTCTTCGCCGCCGGGCTCCTGGTGCCCGAACTGGTCGCACGGGAACCCCAGCACCACCAGCCCCAGGTCGCGCTGATCCTGCCACAGCGTTTCCAGCCCGCGGTACTGCGGGGTGAAGCCGCACTTGGATGCGACGTTGACGATCAACAGCGTCTTGCCGCGCCATTCGGCGAGCGAACGCTGGTTGCCGTCGATGTCGCGGACGCTGAAATCGTAGACGCTGGACATGGCCCGGACCCCGTTCGAGTGAATCTGATCCCCCAGTCTACGCCATCGCCAGGGTCAGGCCTGTGTCGCGGGAATTTCGAAGACCTGGCGCAGATAGGCCACGTAGGCCTGGTCCTCGCACATGTTCTTGCCCGGCGAATCGCTGAGCTTGGCCACCGGCTGGCCGTTGCAGCGGACCATCTTGATCACGATCTGCAGCGGCACCGGCCCGACGTCGTTGCTGAGATTGGTGCCCACGCCGAACGCGAGCAGGCAGCGGCCGCGGAAATGTTCGTACAGCCGCATCACCTTGGGGATATCCAGGCCGTCGCTGAACACCAGGATCTTGCTGCGCGGGTCGACCCGGTTCGCCCGGTAATGCGCCAGCATCCGGTCGCCCCATTCGAACGGGTCGCCGGAGTCGTGCCGCGTGCCGTCGAACAGCTTGCAGAAATACATGTCGAAATCGCGCAGGAACGCATTGAGTCCATAGACATCCGAAAGCGCGATGCCGAGGTCGCCGCGGTACTCCTTCGCCCATGCGTCCAGCGCCGCCACCTGCGAATCGCGCAGGCGAGGCCCCAGCGCCTGGTGCGCCTGCAGGTATTCGTGCGCCAGCGTGCCCACCGGGGTCAGCCCGAGCTTGCGTGCCAGCCACACGTTGCTGGTGCCGGCAAGCTGTGCGCCCAGGCCGTCGCGCAGGGTCGTCACCACTTCCTCCTGCCATGCCCGCGAATAGCGCCGGCGGGTGCCGTAATCGGCGATCCGGCAACCGGCGTAATCCGGCGTGTCGCGCAGCAGCGCCATCTTCGCATGCAGTCGCCGGCGCCCTTCGGCCAGGTCCAGCCCGGCGCTGGTGTTGCGGAAATACACCTCGTTGACGATCGCCAGCAACGGCACCTCGAACAGGATCGTATGCAGCCACGGCCCTTTGATGCGGATCTCGATCTCGCCGTTGCCGGCGGCGGACGGGGCGATGTCCACATATTTCTCGTTGAGCTGGAACAGGCCGAGAAAATCGACGAAGTCGCTCTTGATGAAGCGCCAGCTGCGCAGGTAATCCAGCTCCTGCGGCGTGAAACGCAGCCGGCACAACGCCGCCAGCTCGGCGCGGATCTCGTCGATGTACGGCACCAGGTCGACACCCGGGTTGCGGCACTTGAAGCGGTATTCGACCTGCGCGGCCGGGTACTGGTGCAGCACCACCTGCATCATCGAGAACTTGTACAGGTCGGTATCGAGCAGCGAGTCGATGATCATCGGTGGCTCTGGTGAAACCCAAGGGAGCGCAACAGGAAGCTGTGCCGGCAATTATCCATGCCCACGCGCGCGGGATGCGAATCCCCGCCGCCCGGCCAGCGGGCGACGTGCTGCCGGGAGCGCACCGGCCCCGCCAAAAAAAAACCCCACGTACCAGGGGAGGATACGTGGAGTCTGTCAGGCGGTCTCCAGGGGAGGAAAGACCGGCCCCTCAGTGATGCGATACTGCTGCATCACTTCCTGTCGCCGTCACGGCGATATGCAGGCTTAGTGTGGCCGCGGGCATGAACGTTCAAGGCCTGCGGGCATCCTGTTCAGGCTGGCTACAGGCGGCCGGCGTACCGGCCGGGCGAAGGTCGCCGGCGGCAACCCGGTCATGGCGGAGTCCCCGATGAAACTGCTGCTGCGCTGCTGCCTGCTGTGGCTTTGCCTGCCGCTGCCCGTCCGGGCAGCCGTGCTGAAAATCGACCTGGGCCATGGCGTCGTCGCGTGGCATACCGGACAGCTGCTCGGGCGCAGCGACGTGCGCACGATCACCGTGCCCGCCGACGTCGCGTTCGGGCAGCGGATGCGCTACCGCGCGATTCCGCTGGCCGCCCTGCTTGGGGGCGTCACGCCGGGCGACCATCTGCAATTCGTCGCCGCCGACGGCTTCGCCGCGGAGATTCCCGCCGCGCTGCTGCTGCACGGGCACGGCAGCGAGGCATGGCTGGCGATCGAGGATCCGGCCAGGCCATGGCCCGCCCTGCCCGCAAACCATGGCCACGCCGGGCCGTTCTACCTGGTGTGGACGCACCCGCAGGCCGGTCGTGTGGGCCCGGAACAGTGGCCGTACCAACTGGCGACGATCCGCAGGCTGGCCGGTGTGGCCGAGCGCTTCCCGGCCATCGTGCCCGATCCGTCGTTGCCGCCGGACAGCCCGGTGTGGCGCGGTTTCGCGGTGTTCAAGCGCACCTGCTTCGCCTGCCACACGCTCAACGGCGAAGGCGACGCAAGGCTCGGGCCCGACCTCAACGTCCCGCACAACCCCACCGAATATCTGCCGGCGGACCTGCTGCGCGCCTACATCCGCGATCCGCAGTCGTTGCGCCGCTGGCCGCAGGCGAAGATGCAGGGCATCGACCGGCAGGCGCTGTCCGATGCCGATCTGGATGCGTTGCTGGCCTACCTTCGGCACATGGCCGGGCGCAAGGTCGCGCACTGAGGCCGGGCGCAACCACCGGCACCCGGCCCGGGAATACCCATCTCCGCCCGATGCCGGCATGGCTCAGAGCATGCCGGTTTCCAGCTTGGCCGCGTCGGACATCATCGCGTGGCTCCAGGGCGGGTCGAACACCAGATCCACTTCGGCCTCGCTGATCGTGGGGATCATCTCGAGCTTGGTGCGCGCGTCATCCACCAGGATGTCGCCCATGCCGCAGCCCGGCGCGGTCAGCGTCAGCTTCACATATACCTTGCGCGCGCCGTCCGCGAGCTGCTCGAGGCTCAGGTCGTAGACCAGGCCCAGTTCCACCACGTTGACCGGGATCTCCGGATCGAACACGGTCCGCAACTGCTCCCAGGCCAGCTTCTCCACATCCGCATCGGTGGCGTCGGCGGCCACCTCGATCGCCGCCGGCCGCTCCTTGCCCAGCGCATCGGCATCGACACCGGCAATCCGGAACAGGTTGCCTTCCACATAAACGGTGAAACTGCCGCCCAGCGCCTGCGTGATGTAGCCGATCTGGCCGGCGGGGAGGCTTACCACTTCCCCTTGCGGCACCATCACCGCGTTGCAGTCACGCAACAGGGTGAAAGGCTCGCTGCTCAGGCTGAAACCGCTCATGCCACTCCTCGACCCCGTTTCTTCGGTCCATGTCCGCGGGCACGACGAGACATCGTACCCGGGACGTTATTATGCCGCCCGCTGACCGGGGCCGCCTGTTCCAGATCAGGCGCTCCGGAGTACGCAGCCGCGGACCACGCCGGCGCCCTCGAACCGATGTGCGTCCTGCCGCCGGCAATCACAAGACCCGGTGCGGTGCGGCAGGCGCGGCGGCCCTTTCGGCGCCCTCCCCCGGCGACACGTTATCATCGCTGCCTTGCCCACTGGATCAACGCATGCTCCCCGATGCCCTGCCCCGTGATCGCCGATGAGCGCGCGCCCACTGTTGAAGATCGCCTTCGCCGCATTCAGCGCCGCCATGCTCGGGCTTGCCGCGGGCGCGCTGTGGATGGTGGCCACGCTTTATCTGCGCCAGTTGCTGCCTTGGCTGGCCGTGCCGGTCGGCGCGCTGCTGGCGTGGACGATCCGGCAGGTGGTGCTGCGGCCGGGGATCGGCGCCGCGGTGCTGGCCGCACTGGCAACCGCGCTGGCGGCGCTGTACATGAACCTGCTGCTGGCGGCGACGCGGATTGCCGGCGAAATGGGCATGGGCCTGATCGATGCGATGCGTACGGCCGGCGCCGGCATGCTGTGGCAGCTGGCGCGGCTGGCGCTGACGCCGGTGGCCGCCGGCTGGTTCGTCACCGGCATCGTGCTGGCCGCCGCCATAGCCGCGCGGCCACCGCGACCTCATCTGCCGCCGCCGGCACGGCCGTAGCCGCCCCCGGCCCACACCGCCGATCGCCGATCGAAGGCACGCAAATCCGCGCCTCACCCGGTCGTGGCCGCGCGGTCCCCGCGCCGACCGCCAGCGGCGCGGCGCGGCGCCCGCACCGGTTCAGTGCGTACCGAGCCAGTCCGATGCGGCCGCCGCCACCTCGACCGCGCCCAAGGCCCGGGTATCGACGGCGCCGTTGGACGGCCCGTACGGTCCGTATTTTTCCGCCGAGGTCACCGAGAACAGGCCGAGCGTCGGCGTGCCGCTGGCGACCGCCAGGTGCATCACGCCGCAATCGGCGCTGATCACGGCCTGCATGTTCGCGATCACCGCGGCCAGGCGCAGCAGATCGCGCGTGTAGTAGGCGGGAAATTTTTCGTCCAGCTGCGAGCGGCCGTGATCCGCCACCAGTTCGACGATGCGCAGATCCGGCTGCAGCTTCTGCAATGCGTCGAGAAACGGCATCCACCAGTCCGTGCCATAGCGCTTGGCGCCGGTGGCATTGGCAAAGATGCCCACCACCCGTTGCCGCGGCACCGGCTCGCCGAGGATGCCGGCCAGCGCCTGCCCGGCCTGCTCCCTGTCCTCGCCCGACAGCCGCATGTTGAGGGGCGGGTACGGCCGCCGCACTTCGCCGGCATAGGCCGTTCGCAACAGGAACACGCCGCGCTGCGCGAAATGCTCCGGGGCGGGCAAGCCGTGCCATGCCGACGGGGCGCCGGCCCGTTCGTCAGGAAACCCCAGCTTGTAACGGGCATGGACGATCGCCAGCAGCAAACGGCCCGACTGCGAACTGTTGCTGGCGTCGATCGCAAGGTCGTAGCGGTTGCCCCGCAACTGCCGCAGCAGCTTGACGCTCAGCCACAGATGGCGGGCGATCCGCGCCGGCAGGCTGATGACCTGGCGCACCAGGAAGCGGTTGCCGAACACGATGCCGGCCGCGCGGCCGGCGCTGATGATGTCGATCTCGGCGCCGGGATACAGCGTCTCCACTTCGGCCAGCAGCGGACTGATCAGCAGCGCGTTGCCGAGGCGGTGATTCGGCCGGCAGATCAGCACGCGATGGATGCCGCGCACGGGCAACTGGCCAGGCTCGCACAGCGCGCGGCCTACGCCGCCGAACAGCTGCGCGAAAAAGCGCCCGACCACCCGGTGTCGCAGGTCATCCCAGCGGCGCGCGGGCATTCCTGCGGGAGCGTCGGCGGAAGCGGGCTTGTCATCGGCGGAAGCGTCGGGAAGCGGGTGTTGCACGGCAATTCATCCTGCATGGCTCATCGGCAAGTATGCATGAACGGCTGCTGCACCGATCGGCGGCGATGTCGCCCGGCACGCAGGGTATAAGCGCCAGCTAAGGTTGCTGGTGCAAAAAGGCGGCGCGGCGATGCCTCGATGCCTCGTCGTCCCAACCAACCAGGAGTCGCCATGAACAAACTGATCACCGTCGTTGCCGCTGCCGGCCTGGCCGCCCTCGCCTTCGGCGCCAGCGCCACATCCAGCGCCGCGCTGGCCGGCCAGGCCAAGGTGTCGATGACCCAGGCGCGCGCGATCGCGCTGAAGACCCGGCACGGCAAGATCGTCAAGGAAGAGCTGGAGAAAGAGAGCGGCGGCAGCGGCCTGCGCTACTCGTTCGACATCCGCGCCGGCAAGGTCACCCACGAAGTGGGCGTCGACGCCAGGACCGGCAAGGTGCTGGAGAACTCGATCGACAACGGCAAGGACTGACCGTCCGGGCGGCATCCGTCACCCACGGCGGATGCGTTGCGGCGGCAGCGGGCATCGCCGGCCGCGCGATGCCCGCTGCCGATGTCCGCCGCGGCGCACGGCCCGCGCAACGCGGGCGCAGCCCGGCGGCTCAGTCGTCCAGCGTCTTCAGCTCGTTCACCAGCTGCCCGGCCGCGGCCTGGCCGTCGCCGTACAGCATCCGCGCATTGTCGGCGTAGAACAGCGCATTCTCGATGCCGGCAAAACCGGTGCCCTTGCCGCGCTTGACCACGATGACGTGCCGCGAGTCGCCGACGTCGAGGATCGGCATGCCGTAGATCGGCGAGGCCGGATCGGTCCTGGCCAGCGGATTGACCACGTCGTTGGCGCCGATCACCAGCGCCACGTCGGTCACCGCGAACTCCGGGTTGATGTCGTCCATGTCGGCGATCAGGTCGTACGGCACGCCGGCCTCGGCCAGCAGCACGTTCATGTGGCCCGGCATGCGGCCGGCCACCGGGTGGATCGCGAACTTCACCTTCACCCCGCGCTTGATCAGCAGCTGGGCGAACTCCCACACCTTGTGCTGCGCCTGCGCCACCGCCATGCCGTAGCCGGGCACGATCACCACGCGCTCGGCGTACGCCATCATCACCGCCGCGTCGCTGGCCTCGATGGGCTTCTGCGCGCCATCGATCGCCTGCGCTTCGCCGCCGGCCGCACCGAAGCTGCCGAACAGCACGTTGCCGATCGAGCGGTTCATCGCCTTGGCCATCAGCTGGGTCAGCAGCGTGCCGGCCGCGCCGACCACCGTGCCGGCGATGATCATCGCCTCGTTGCCCAGCACGAAACCCTCGAACGCCACCGCCAGGCCGGTGAGCGCGTTGTACAGCGAGATCACCACCGGCATGTCGGCGCCGCCGATCGGCAGCGTCATCATCAGGCCGAACAGCAGCGCCAGCACGAAGAACGCCGCGATCAGCGGCACGCAGGCATGGCCGCTGGCCAGCAGCACGCCGAGCAGCACCGCCGCGGCCAGCAGCAGCAGGTTGACCGCACGCTGCGCGGGAAACACGAAGCGCCTGTCCAGCCAGCCCTGCAGCTTGGCGAACGCGATCAGCGAGCCGGAGAAGCTCACCGCGCCGATCAACGCGCCGAGCACGCCGAGCGCCAGCTCGACCGGGCTCAGCGGCACGGTCGCGGGAACCGCCGGCGATCCGCCCGGCATGCCCGCCGGCTGCAGCAGCGCCAGCTCGCGCACGTAGCCGATCAGCTCGACCGCGCCGATCGCCGCCGCCGCGCCGCCGCCCATGCCGTTGTAGAGCGCGACCATCTGCGGCATCGCGGTCATCGCCACGCGCTTGCCGGTCCACCAGGCGGCACTGACGCCGATCAGGACCGCGGCGAGGATCAGCCCGACGTTGTGGATGCCCGGCAGGAAGAACGTGGCCAGCACCGCCAGCAGCATGCCGTAGCCGGCCCACACGACGCCGCCGCGCGCCGTGCGCGGCGAGCTCATGCGCTTGAGGCCCAGGATGAACAGCAGCGCGGCGAGGAAATAACACGCCTTGATCAAGGTCGGCAGCCAGTTCATCACTTGCTCCCCTTGCCGGCGTCGGCCTTGCTGGACTTGAACATCTCCAGCATCCGCTCGGTCACCACGTAGCCGCCGGCGGCATTGCCGGCGCCAAGCAGCACGCCGACAAAGCCGACCGTCATCTCGAACGGCGTCTGCGCATGGCCCAGCGCGATCATCGCGCCGACCAGCACGATCCCGTGAACGAAGTTGGAACCGGACATCAGCGGCGTGTGCAGGATCACCGGCACCCGCGCGATGATTTCGTAGCCGGTAAACGCGGCCAGCATGAAGATGTACAGTGCCAGGAACCCGTCGATCATGACCCCACCCCGCCAAGACTCAAATGTCCGTCCATCATATCGGTTGCCGGTCAACCTGTGCGAGTCTGTCGCGTTGAAAGCGGGGATCGAACCGATGGAGACCGAGGATGCGTCACCCGACCACGCACGCTCACCGGCCATGAGCAGCATGGTCGGCACGCTCGATGCGAACAGGCTCGCCGAAGACGGGTTGGACGGAACCTGCGCGACACCGGCCACGCTGGACGCGTTTCTGGCGCAGATCGAGCGGCGCGCCTTCCGCATGGCCGAGCTGCAGTTGCGCCATCGCGAGGACGCCATGGACGCGGTGCAGGACGCCATGCTGCGGCTGGTCAGGCACTACCGCGACAAGCCGGCCGCGGAATGGCCGCTGCTGTTCTGGGGCATCCTGCGCCGGCGCATCGTCGACCTGCAGCGGCGCCGCAAGGTGCGCTCGATCGTGGTCGGCTGGCTCGGTGGCGGCCTCGACGCGGACGGCGACGAAATGCCGTCGTGGGAACCCGCCGACCCGGGCCCCGGCCCGCTCGACCGGCTGCGCGACGCGCATTCGTATGCCGACCTGGCCGCCGCGGTCGGGCAGCTGCCGCAACGCCAGCGCGAAGCCTTCATGCTGCGCATGCTGGAGGGCTTGGACGTGGCGGAAACCGCGCAGGCCATGGGCTGTTCCCAGGGCAGCGTGAAGACCCACCTCTCGCGCGCCATGCACCATCTGCGCGAGCAACTGGAGGACTGGCAATGAACTTGCCCGACAACCCGAACGCCGCGCACATCGGACAGCGCGCCCGCGAGCTTTATCGCGAGGCCTGCCAGCGCATCGACCCGGCCACCGCCGGCCGCCTGCGCGCGGCCCGCCGACGGGCGCTGGAAACGGCGCACGCGCCGCGCCGCCGGGCGGCTTCCCGCTGGCTGCTCCCCGTCGGCGCGCTCGCGGTACTCGCACTGGCCACGCTGATGGTGTGGCGACCGCTGCCGCATGGCGCGACAGCGCCGTCGGCCCAGCCCGGCGCCAGCGCCGACGCCAGCGCCGGCCTGGACAACGAGCTGCCGCCGGATGCCGACAAGACCGACCCGAATCTCTACCAGAACCTCGATTTCTACGGCTGGCTGGCGACCAACGACAGCCAGCCGGCGAACCGCTGAGCCATGACCCGATTCCGCCTCCCGCTGCTGCCCATGCTGTTTGCCGTGTTGCTCGGCAGCGCCCTTGCCGCACCCTTGCGCGCGCAGGATGCGCCGCCGCCCGCGCACCCGTGGAGCAGCCTCACGCCGGCCGAACGCGAGATGCTGGCGCCGCTGCGCGAAAAATGGGACACCCTGCCGCCACGCCGGCAGGCGCGCCTGACCGAACGTGCCGGATACTGGGCCACGCTGCCGCCGGCAAGACGCCAGAAAATCCGCCAGCACATCGCCCGCTGGCAGCAGATGACCCCGGCCGAACGCAAGCAGGCACGCGAGAACATGCGCAAATTCCGCCAGCTGACGCCGCAGCAGCGCGAACAGCTGCACGCCACCTTCGAACGCTTCCAGCAGCTGCCTCCGGCGCAGCGCGAAAAGCTGATCCGCCAATGGCACGCCCTGCCGCCCGCCGAGCGCCTGCATTGGAACCGGTGGCGCGGCCACCGCCCGCCGCCGGACGGCGGCAACCGCCCCTGAGCAACGAACCCCGCCCGCGGCAAGCACCCCCGTAGGAGCGCACCCTGTGCGCGAATGCTCTGTGCGCGGACCCGCCGAAAAGCATTCGCGCACAGGGTGCGCTCCTACGGGGGCGGCGGCCCGGCGGCAGTGTCGCCCCGCAAAAACGGTTCAGGCGCTGAAGCGGGTCTCGCCGGCGTGGCTCAGGCAGCTCCTGGCCACCAGCTCGTCCTCGAAATCCGGCTTCAACGCACCGTCGCGCACCAGCAGCTCGACGAAGTTGTAGACGTTGCGCGCATACATTTCCGAGGCATGCAGCGGCGCGCCGGCCGGCAGGTTGAGCGGGCCGAGGATCGCCACGCCGCCATGCTCGACCCGTTCGCCCGGCCGGGTCAGTTCGCAGTTGCCGCCGCCCTCGGCGGCCAGGTCCACGATCAGCGCGCCCGGCTTCATGCCCTCGACCATCGCCGCGGTGAGGATCTTCGGCGCCGGCCGCCCCGGCACCGCCGCGGTGGTGACGATCACGTCGATCGATTTCAGGTGCTCGGCCAGCGCCTGCTGCTGCGCGGCGCGTTCCTCGGCGGACAGTTCGCGCGCATAACCGCCGCTGCCGGCCGCGCTGACCCCCAGCTCCAGGAACTTCGCGCCCAGCGACTCGACCTGTTCGCGGGTTTCCGGGCGCACGTCGTAGCCCTCGGTCTGCGCACCGAGCCGGCGCGCGGTGGCGATCGCCTGCAGGCCGGCCACGCCGGCGCCGATCACCAGCACCTTGGACGGCCGGATCGTGCCGGCGGCGGTGGTCAGCATCGGGAAGAACTTCGGCGACGCCTCGGCGGCGATCAGCATCGCGCGGTAACCGGCCACCGCCGCCTGCGAGCTGAGCACGTCCATCGCCTGCGCGCGGGTGGTGCGCGGCAGCAGTTCCAGCGAGAACGCGGTGAGCCTGCGCGCGGTCAGCGCCGCGACGCGTCCGGGCGCGCCGTACGGGCGCAGCTGGCCGACCACGATGCTGCCTTCGCGCAGGCGGGAAAACACCGCCTCATCCGGCGGCAGCACGCAGGCCAGCAGGTCGGCCTGCGCCAGCACGGCGTCGGCCCCGGCGAACTCGGCCTCGGCGTAGGCGCTGTCGGGAAACCCGGCGGCCCGGCCCGCATCGTGTTCGAGCAGGACGCGCAGGCCCTTGCTGCGCAGTTTCTTCGCCATCTCGGGCGTGATCGCCACCCGGCGTTCGGCGGCAGCGGTTTCACGCAAGGCGGCTACGGTGATCGGCATGATGCATTCCCCTTCAAAGGTCTGGCTATCTTAACGGGACTTGGCGGCATTCAGGCTTTTGCTGCCCGACAGCCGCCAAGAGTAAGCTGGCCCGCCGACACAAGCCACTGGCACCCCGAGATCACTCGATGGATTCGCTCGAACACTACTTCGCCCCGTTCCGCACCGATACCGTGGGCCACGACCAGACCTTCCGTTCGCCGTACGGCGAACAACGCATCGTCTACGCCGACTGGACCGCCAGCGGCCGCCTGTACCGGCCGATCGAGCGGATGCTGCTGGAGCGCTTCGGGCCCTACGTGGGCAACACCCATTCGGAAAGCAGCGAGACCGGCCGTGCGATGACGCTGGCCTACCACGAGGCGCACCGGGTGCTGAAGGCGCACGTGAACGCCTGCCCGAACGACCTGATCATCACCATGGGCACCGGCATGACCGGGGTGATCAACAAGTTCCAGCGCATCCTCGGGCTGAAGGCGCCGCAGGGCCTGCGGCGTTTCGTGGACATCGCGCCGGCGGAACGCCCGGTGGTGTTCATCACGCACATGGAGCACCACTCCAACCAGACCTCGTGGTACGAGACCATCGCCGACGTGGTGGTGGTGCCGCCGGACCGGGACGGCCTGGTCGACCTGGCCGCGCTCGAGGCGCTGCTGCACGAGCATCGCGACCGCGCGGTGAAGATCGGCTCGTTCACCGCCTGCTCGAACGTCACCGGCGTGTGCACGCCCTACCATGCGATGGCCCGGCTGATGCACCGCGCCGGCGGCGTGGCGTTCATCGACTTCGCCGCCTCGGCACCGTACGTGGGCATCGACATGCACCCGGCCGACCC
>JAGWMU010000185.1 GCA_028873095.1 Pseudomonadota bacterium
TCAGCTTGTTGATGGCGTCGATCCACGGCAGGTGCAGCGGGATCTCCAGGCAGGGCACCAGCGGTTCCAGGCGCTCGGCCAGCGTGGCGTATTCGTGTTCGAGTTCGTCACGCCAGACAGGCATGGGCAAGGTGGCGAAATCAGTCATGTCGTTCCGTGGAATGTGGCCGGGGCGGGCCGGCTCAGGCGGTTTCGCCCCGATGCGCGGCCCGTGCGGTGCGGGCGAAACGCGCACCGCGATTCAGCACGATGCGCAAGCCCAAGGGTACCGACTCCCATGGTAACCGTTCCAGCATGTTGCGTGCGGTAAGCCCCAGCTCGGTATCGCCGGTCAGCACCAGGCGGCGCTGGAAAAACAGCGTATCGGCATCCTCCAGCCGGCCGGCCAGCAGCAGCAGGTCGGTGGCGCTGCCGCGGACGCTGGCCTCGGCCTCGGCGTCGGTCACGCACAGCCGGTCGTCGCGCAGCTCCAGCACCCAGCGCAGGCGCAGGTCGCTGACCTCGATCGCCAGCCGCCGTCCGCGCATGAAATCGAGGGCGCCCTCGCGCAGCGGCGCATCCAGCACGCGCGCCATCGCCGCCTCCAGCAGCCGGTGCTGCCAGCGCGACGGCACCGCCTGCAGCAGCGGCGCGAGCCGGCGTGGCGGCGGCAACAGGCGCAGCAGCTGCGGCGCGACGGACGAAATGGAGGTCGGCATGGGCATGATGGGCGGCATTGTTGCGGAAAGGGCGCCTGTACCGCCCTGATTTAAGTCAACCCGTTCCAGCTCGAGCGGCAGGCCCTGCTGGCGGCAGGCATCGCCGATGGCGAGGTCCAGCAGCCGCTGCGCCGTGGGCTCGGGCAGGTCGAACCGGGCCGCCAGGCCCTGCGCGCGCTGGCGCACCTGTTGCTCCCGCGCCAGGTCGCGCGGCGGCACCCCGGCATGCCGCTTCAGCGCCGCCACCGCGCGCACCATGCGGCGGCGCGCGGCAAGCAGCAGGATCAGGCCGTCGTCGACCCGATCGATCACGCCGCGCGCCCGTGCCAGGGCGAAGCGCTCAGGTGTGGGCAGGGGCATCGGCGGCCTCCATCGGCGAAATTCGGGAAATCATCGCACTGTCCCTGGACGCCAGCGCCCGTGCGGCCGGCAGCAGCTCGGCGGCATAGATGCGCTGCGCCTGGACAGGATCGAAATCGGCATGCATGCGCTTTCTCACGCCATGGTCGGACAGCACCAGATGGGTGTCGGCCACGACACCGGCATTGGCAAGACAGGCGGCGACGCACTTCAGCACGCAACCGTCCAGCGCAAGGATACGCCGTCCGCTGCGCGCCGTCCGCACCAGGCCGGCGACGCCGCCGCCGACGCCGGCAATGCAGGACATCTCGGCCACCCCGTCGCGGTCGAGCTTCACGGCCAGCTGGTTGGCCATCTGCGCCGCGCTGGAACAGCCGGAACACGAGTAGACGAGCGGCGACTTGGCGCTCATGGACGGAACTCCATCGTCAAACGGAACGATGCCGCCGGCGCAGCTCGCATTTCGGGCCGCGCCGGTGGCCCGCAGATCGTGAGATGCCCGGTTCGCCGACATGGCCGCCATGGCAACACGTCCCCTCCTTCGATGCGCTGATCTGGATCAACCCGGACCGGGCCGATGGCGCGTACCGCCATCGGCCCGCGCGCGCCCGGCTACAGCGCCTGCCGGCCGTGCCACTCGAACTGCAGCCACAGCTTGGTGTCGTCGTGGCCGAATCCGTCCGCGCGGTAGTCGGCCACCTTGAACAGGCCCTGGATGCCGGCAACCACCGGAAACGCCAGCGAAGCGTCCCATTCGCTGCCGTAGCGGCCGCCGCGATCGGCATGGAAATCGTGATAGCCCACGACCCAGCCGAGCTTGCCGGCGAAACCGCCGCGGCCGAGCTTGCCGCCGAGGTTCAGGTAGCGGTCGTCCAGGCCACCGGCCGGCGTGACCAGGAACTGGTCGTCCCAGCCGTTGAACGCGTGCAGCGTGGCCAGCGGCGTCTGCAGGGCGTGGCTGCCGTCGCTGCCGAGATGTTCCCAACCCAGCTTCGCGGTGATGCCCTGCTGCGTCCACGACGGCTCCAGCAGCCAGTAGTCCACGTCGTAGCTGGCCGGATTGTTGGCGTAATCGGACTGGCGCGCATATTCCGCCGTCCAGCCCGGGCCGCTGCCCTGCCGCAGCAGGCTGCCGAGCCAGCGCACGCCATAGGTCGCCGTCGACGCCGTTGGCACATCGCGGTCCTGGTGCAGATAGGCATAGCCCACCCAGGTCTGTGCGCCGCGCCGGTAGGCCACGTTGAGCAGGTTCGTGTCCAGCTTGCGTTCGCGCAGCAGCGGGTTGACGGCATCGGGGCCGGCGATCCGGTGCACGCGGTCGAGCCAGGCGTAGTTGACCGTCCAGTCGGCGGCCGGCTTCCACTTCAGCGCGACGCCGTCGTAGGTCTGCTCGAACTGACGCCAGCCCACATTGCCCACCCAGCGCTGGTTGTCCAGCAGCAACTCCTGGCGCCCCACGGTGGCCCCGAACTGGCCGTCCTGGAAGTGCACCCAGGCCTGGTTGAGCTCGCCGCCCCGGGGATCGGTGATGCCCGGATACTGCGTCTGGCCGTTCGCGCCGCTGTTGTAACGGTCGCCGGCGCTGGCCAGACCCGCGCCCTCCAGCATGCCGCTCCAGTGCTCGCTGAAGCGCGCCAGCACGCCCAGCCGCAGGCGCAGCGTGTCGGCGCGCGCGTCCCTGGCGAAGGCCGCATCGTCGACCGATTCGTCGCGCAGCCGCGCATTCCACAGCAGTTGCACCGGGGCCGCTGGCGATGCCCCGGGGGCGTCCGCGCCGGCCTGGGCATCGGCCCACGCCGGCGCCGCCAGCACTGCGGCCATCGCCGCGACAAGCAGGTTTCTCTGGAACGTCTTCATTCTTGCGGTTCTCCCTGTTGGTTGCCGCGCAGTCTCCGGCGCGACAGGGAGCGCACTCCTGATGTGCATCAGGGCGCGAGGCGAAGTGCAGCCGCCGTGACAACTTGCCGCGTGCCTCTGCTTTCGGCGGCACCTGGGCAGCGATGGTTCAACCGCAGGCCGTCGGGAAACGCACCTGCAGATTCGGTAGCGGGTCGACAAGCTGCGATGGCTCGCTCCGAACCTGCCGGTCGTGACCGTCGTTCTTCGCAGGCCGGTTTCGTCAGCACCGCCGATCCTGTCCGCGTGCTAACTTCCTGCGTTCGCCACCGTAAGGACGGCATCATGCAAGAGCCGCAGCGGAAGGTTCGACTGATCAACGTTTGGCTTGTACTGGCAGCTTGTATCGGAATCGGCTCCCTGCCTGCGCTCGCCGCCGATCTGAAGCCAGGCACCCACGCCGGCACGCTACAGGGCGCTCCCTACCGCATCGATCTCCCAGCCGACTGGAACGGCAACCTGGTCATGCTGATGCACGGCTACCAGCCCGTGGGCGCACCGCACACGGCGCCGATGAGGGCAGCCGACGCCACGCCCGTCTTTCTCAAGCAGGGCTATGCCGTCGCACAGAGCGAATACGCATCGCAGGGTTGGGCCGTGGGCGATGCCATCGTCGATAACGAACGTCTTCGCCAATACTTTATTCGCGCCGTCGCCCGCCCTGCCCACACCTATATCTACGGCTTCTCGCTGGGCGGCCTGGAGGCCGCGGCAAGCATCGAGCGCTACCGGCACGCCTACACCGGCGCGCTGGTCATGTGCGGCGCGACCGTCTCGACACCCGGGCTCATATCGCGCGCCGCAGTCACACCGCTGGTGGCTTTCGATGCACTGATTCCCGGCGTCCTGCCGAACCTGGCCGCTCCCGACGCGCCATCGTTCATTCCTCCTGCTGTCTTCGCCAAGGCGCTGCAAGCGCATCCGCAGCAGGCCGCCCTGCTGGAAAAGCGCTTGCAGGAAACACCTGAAAGGCTGCCCGGCGCGCTGATGCTCTATTACATGGCGCTGCGTGAACTCGAACACCGTGCCGGCGGCATGCCGGTGGACAACCGCAAGACCATTTATCGCGGCTTCGGCGACGATGCCGCCTTCAACCGCCAGGTGCATCGCTATGCCGGCTCGCCAGCCGCCATGGCCTATGCCCGCGGCAACGTCACATTGACGGGCCGCATCGACGTGCCGCTGGTGATGCAGTGGAACGCCCTCGATCCGACCATCCCCTCGCGTTTTCATTCCATCTATCCGGACCAGGTGCGTGCGGCGGGCAACGGCAGGTTGCTGACTATCCTCGCACCGGCCGGCCAAGGACACTGCAATTTCACCGACGCGCAGACCTCTGCGGCGTTCAACACGCTGGTGCGCAAGGCGGGCAGCGGAGCGCATTGATCGGGTCGGGAACGAGGCCAGGTTCACTGGGGCGAAAAAGTGCCAGGCACAGTTCCGGGGATCGCGTTCAGATTGCCCCCGACATCATTCTTTATCCTGTCAACATGCCTCTGCCACCGACCGTGATCGCGAACCGCCTTGCCGGGAGCCGTGGATGAGCCTGGGCTACGCGCGCCTGCGCCAGTGGCACTTTCGAAGGACCCTGGCCGATCGCTTTCGCGGCATGGGCCGCACCGCGATCGTCGCGGCAGGCTTTCTCGGCGGGGCCGGGGTGCTGGCCGTGGCCGAGTTGTTATCGCTACTGGCCAACGGGCTGATGGCGCTGACCGCGGCGCATCTGGCCGCGGTCGAACGCCTCGGCGTGGTGCTCGGCTGGCAGCTGGCGACGCTGGGGTTGTTGTGGTCGTTGCGCGGGGCGATCTTCATGCGGGAGGCCGAGCCCTTCCTCGCCACGCTGCCGATTCCCGCGCGTGCCGTGTGGCGCGCCGATGCGCTGATGGCCATGCAGTGCTACTCGATCCTGTGGCTGCCGCTGGGATGGTTGCTGGTCGCGCTGTGGCGGCGCCTGCCGCCGGCGCCGGCGCTGCTGGCGTGCGTGTCCTATCTGGTGCTGGTCGGCTGTGGGCTGCTGTTCAACCTGCTGTTGCTGCGCGGGGCCTACCGGCGCGCGGCGGCGATGGCGCTGCCCCTGCTGGTGCTGGTCGCGATCAGGCCGCAGAGCGCGCCGGGCGTCGCCGACTTGCTGGGTGCCACCCTGCTGGCGGCGTGGCTGGCCGTGCGCACGCGGCCGCGGCGGCCGGCGACG
>JAGWMU010000186.1 GCA_028873095.1 Pseudomonadota bacterium
GGTGCCCACGGCCGACGTCAACATGACCTTCGCGATGTCGCTGACGGTGTTCGTGCTGATCATCTTCTACAGTTTCAAGGCCAAGGGCGCCGCGGGGTACATGCACGAGCTGTTCACCGCGCCGTTCGGCAAGCACCCGCTGCTGTGGATCCCGAATTTCGCGCTGAACCTGGTCGAGCTGGCGTCCAAGCCGGTGAGCCTGGCGATGCGACTGTTCGGCAACATGTACGCGGGCGAGCTGGTGTTCATGCTGATCGCCGGCCTGTTCTGCGCCGGCGCCGGCGCGGCTGGCTGGGCCCTGTATGGTGCGGGCATCATCGGCTACACGGTGTGGGGCCTGTTCCATATCCTGATCATCTCGATCCAGGCGTTCATCTTCATGGTGCTGACGATCGTGTACATCTCGATGGCGCACGATCACCACTGATCCCCGTTTCGCAGCACCTGTTTCAACCCATTCAACTATCCAGCTTCAATATTCTCAGGAGACCGTCGTGGAACTCATCGCTCACATTGCTCAAGTGCAGTCCTTCACCGCCATCGCGCTGGGCCTGATCATCGGCCTCGGCGCCCTCGGTGCCTGTATCGGCATCGGCGTCATGGGCTCGAAGTTCCTCGAAGCCGCTGCCCGCCAGCCGGAGCTGGTGCCGCTGCTGCAGGGCCGCATGTTCCTGCTGGCCGGCCTGATCGACGCGGCGTTCCTGATCGGCGTGGCGCTGGCGATGTACTTCGCCGTGGCGAACCCGCTGCTGTCGAAGCTGGTTGCCGGTTGACTCCGCTGGCCGCGCCCCGCGCGGCTGTCTGTTCGGCACGGGCATCGTGATGCCTGTGTCCGTTCCACCCCGTATCTACAGGTAACGCAGCGATGGATTTCAACGCGACCTTGATTGGCGAAATGCTTTCGTTCGCCATCCTGATCTGGTTTTGCGTCCACTTCATCTGGCCTCACATCAACAAGGCCATCGAAGATCGGCAGATCAAGATCGCCGAAGGCCTGAACGCCGCCGAGCGCGCGCATGCCGAGTTGAAGAGTGCCGACGTCAAGGTGGCCGCCGAGATCAAGGTGGCGCGCCAGCAGGCGACGGAGATCATCGACAAGGCGCAGCAGCAGGCCAACCAGATCATCGACAAGGCCCGCAGCGAGGCGATCGTCGAAATCAACCGGCTCAAGGCCAGTGCGCAGGACGACATCGCCGTCATGGCGCAGCGCGCGCGCGAGCAGTTGCGCGAGCAGGTCGGCGCCTTGGCCGTGCAGGGCGCCAGCAGGATCGTGCAGCGCGAGGTCGATGCCTCCACGCACAAGGCCCTGCTCGACCAGCTTGCGGCCGAGATCTAGGAGAGCCTCCCCCATGGCCCAGGCAATCACCCTCGCCCGTCCTTACGCCCGCGCCGCATTCGAGGTGGCCCATGCGGCCGGCTCGCTGGATGCCTGGTCGCAGGCGCTGGCATTTGCCGCAGCGGTGGCTGGCGATGCGCGGGTGGCCGATCTGGCCCACGATCCGCGCGTGCTGCCGGCGCAACTGGCCGCCCTGCACTTGCCGACCGGCATGGCCCAGGACGCGCCGTTCGCGCAGTTCCTCGCCGAGCTTGCCGAGCAGCGCCGGCTGCCGTTGCTGCCGGAAGTGGCCGCACTGTATGAGGCGTTGAAGCGCGAGTCGGAATCGCAACTGCTGGTCAAGGTGGCCAGCGCGATGGCGCTGGATGCGGCGCAGGCCGAGCAGCTGAAGGCTTCGTTGAAACGGCGCTTCAGGCGCGAGATCGAACTGGAAACCCGGGTCGACGCTTCGCTGCTGGCCGGCGTGGTGATCGATACCGGCACGGAAGTGATCGACGGTTCGGCGCGCGGACGTCTCGCGCAGCTGGCCAGTGCGCTGGGGCATTAGTTTTACGCGAAGTCCGTTTCGCGTAGGGCAAAAACCGGCCATCCGTGGCCGGGTAGGAAATTTAACGCGAAGTCCGTTTCGCGAAGAGCAAAAACCGACCATCCGTGGCCGGACTCTTCAAAAGAGCATTCAATTCTCGGGATAGATGACCATGTCCAGCACCACACTCAACCCGTCCGAGATCAGCGAGCTGATCAAGAGCCGCATCGAGCAGTTCAAGCTTGGCGCGCAGGCACGCAACGAGGGCACGCTGATCAGCGTGTCCGACGGCATCGTGCGCATCCACGGCCTGGCCGATGCGATGCAGGGCGAAATGATCGAGCTGCCGGGCAACTCGTTTGCGCTGGCGCTGAACCTCGAGCGCGATTCGGTCGGCGCGGTGGTGCTGGGCGAATACCAGCATCTGCGCGAAGGCGACACCGCCCGGACCACCGGTCGCATCCTCGAAGTGCCGGTCGGTCCGGAGCTGCTCGGCCGCGTGGTCGACGCGCTCGGCAACCCGATCGACGACAAGGGCCCGATCGCCGCCAAGCTCAGCTCGCCGATCGAGAAGGTCGCGCCGGGCGTGATCTGGCGCAAGTCGGTGGACCAGCCGGTGCAGACCGGCTACAAGTCGGTCGACTCGATGATCCCGATCGGCCGCGGCCAGCGCGAGCTGATCATCGGCGACCGCCAGACCGGCAAGACCGCGCTGGCGATCGACGCGATCATCAACCAGAAGGATTCCGGCATCCGGTGCATCTACGTGGCGATCGGCCAGAAGCGCTCGTCGATCGCCAACGTGGTGCGCAAGCTGGAAGAGAATGGCGCGCTGGCCAACACCATCGTGGTGGTCGCCTCCGCTTCCGAATCGGCGGCGCTGCAGTACATCGCGCCGTACAGCGGCTGCGCGATGGGCGAGTACTTCCGCGACCGCGGCGAAGACGCGCTGATCATCTATGACGACCTGTCCAAGCAGGCCGTGGCCTACCGCCAGATCTCGCTGCTGCTGAAGCGCCCGCCGGGCCGCGAGGCGTATCCGGGCGACGTGTTCTATCTCCACTCGCGCCTGCTCGAGCGCGCTTCGCGCGTGTCCGAGGAGTACGTCGAGAAGTTCACCAACGGCGAAGTGAAGGGCAAGACCGGTTCGCTGACCGCGCTGCCGATCATCGAGACCCAGGCCGGCGACGTGTCGGCGTTCGTGCCGACCAACGTGATCTCGATCACCGACGGCCAGATCTTCCTGGAGACCGACCTGTTCAACGCCGGCATCCGCCCGGCCGTGAACGCCGGCATTTCGGTGTCCCGCGTCGGCGGTGCCGCGCAGACCAAGATCGTGAAGAAGCTGTCCGGCGGCGTGAAGCTGGCGCTGGCGCAGTTCCGCGAGCTGGCCGCGTTCGCCCAGTTCGCCTCGGATCTGGACCCGGCCACCCGCGCCCAGCTCGACCGCGGCCAGCGCGTCACCGAACTGATGAAGCAGGGCCAGTACGCGCCGCTGTCGATCGCCGAACTGGCGCTGTCGGTGTATGCGGCCGAGAAGGGCTACCTGGACGACCTGCCGGTCAACAAGGTGCTGCCGTTCGAGAAGGGCCTGCACGCGTTCATGTACCAGAACCATGCCGAACTGATGAAGAAGATCGTCGCCACCGGCGACTGGAACAACGACATCGAGGCCACCTTCAAGAGCGCGATGGACGAGTACAAGAAGACCGGTAGCTGGTAAGAAAATCGGGGAACAGGGAACGGGGAAGTGCGGTACGCGGCATCTTCGATTCTCGTGCAAGGTCGCATGTCCCCGTTCACCGTTTCCCGTTCCCCGATGTGAGCAAAGCGAGCGAGTAAAGCATGGCAAGCGGCCGCGAAATCAAAACCAAGATCAAGAGCACGCAGAACATGCGCAAGGTCACGCGCGCGCTCGAAATGGTCTCGGCCTCGAAGATCCGCAAGGCGCAGGACCTGATGAAGGCATCGCGTCCGTATGCGCGGTCGATGCGCAAGGTGATCGCGCACGTCGCCCAGGCCAGCACCGATTTCAGCCATCCGTTCCTGATCCAGCGCGACAACGTGGCGCGGGTCGGCTACATCGTGGTGTCGACCGATCGCGGCCTGTGCGGGGGCCTCAATTCCAACCTGTTCCGTCGCCTGCTGCCGGCCATCGGCGAATGGCAGAGGCGGGGCGTGCAGGTCGACGTGGTGGCGATCGGGCAGAAGGCGATCCAGTTCTTCCGTCGGCTCAAGGGCATCAACCTGGTCGGCAGCGTCGGCCATCTCGGCGAGCGACCGAAGCTGGAGCAGCTGATCGGCGTGATCAAGGTGATGCTGGACAGCTACAAGTCCAATGGACTGGATCGGGTCTTCCTGGCCTACAACGACTTCGTCAACACCATGACGCAGAAGCCGACGGTCGACGCGCTGCTGCCGCTGCCGCTGGTGGCGACGGAAATGGAGGCGCGCCAGGCGGCCGGGGAGTCGGCGTACGCCGGCATCAAGCTGGAGCAGACCCACGACTGGGACTACATCTACGAACCGGATGCGCAGGCCGTGCTGGAGCACGTGCTGGGCCGCTACATCGAGTCGGTGGTGTACCAGGCGGCGCTGGAAAACCTCGCCAGCGAGCACGCCGCGCGCATGGTGGCGATGAAGAGCGCGTCGGACAACGCCAACAAGGTCATCGGCGAGCTGACGCTGGTCTACAACAAGGCCCGCCAGGCCGCGATCACCCAGGAAATCTCGGAGATCGTGGGCGGCGCGGCGGCGGTATGAGTGCGATCGATCCATGATCGCGACAAAGATCAAAAAGCGGCCATCCATGGCCGCACTCTAAATAAGAGCGACGCTTCGGCGGCGCTGACATGAAATCTCAAAGATCCATCCGGAGTTATCAGCATGAGCCAGGGTAAAGTTGTCCAGATCATCGGTGCGGTCGTCGACGTGGAGTTTCCGCGCGATCAGGTGCCGCAGGTGTACGACGCACTGAAAATCGACGGTACCGCGATCACGCTGGAAGTGCAGCAGCAGCTCGGCGACGGCGTGGTGCGCACGATCGCGCTCGGCGCCACCGACGGCCTGCGCCGCAACCTGGTCGCGCGCAACACCGGCGAAGGCATCAAGGTGCCGGTCGGCAAGCAGACCCTGGGCCGCATCATGGACGTGCTCGGCAACCCGATCGACGAGGCCGGCCCGATCGGCGAGCAGGATCAGTGGGTGATCCATCGCGAGGCACCGAGCTACGCCGAACAGGCGGCCGCGAACGACCTGCTGGAAACCGGCATCA
>JAGWMU010000187.1 GCA_028873095.1 Pseudomonadota bacterium
GCCAGCGCGCTGGCGCAGGGCGGCATCGCGGCCGCCCTGGATGCCGCCGACAGTCCGGCCGCGCACGCGCACGACACGCTGCTGGCCGGCGCGCAGCACAACGATGCGGCCATGGTGCAGTGGCTTTGCGCGCAGGCGCCGGCGGCGATCGGCTGGCTGCAGGCGCAGGGCGTGGCGTTCGACCGCGATGCCGCCGGCCATCTGCAGCTGGGCCGCGAAGGCGGCCACCACGCTGCGCGGATCGTGCATGCCGGCGGCGATGCCAGCGGCGCGGCGCTGGTGCGCGCGCTGCGCGAGCGCGTCCGGCAGGCGCCGCACATCCAGTGGCACGGCGGCGTGGACGTGGATGCGCTGCTGCTGCGCGACGGCGCCGTCTGCGGCGTGCGGGTCAGCGATGCGAGCGGGCAGCGGCAGGAAATGGAAGCCGCGGCCGTGGTGTTCGCCACCGGCGGCATCGGCGCGCTGTTCGCGCGCACCAGCAACCCGCCCGGCGCGGATGGCAGCGGGCTGGCGCTGGGGCTGGCCGCCGGCGCGCGGGCGCGCGATCTGGAGTTCGTGCAATTTCATCCCACCGCGCTGGACATCGACGGCGCCCATTGCCTGCCGTTGATCACCGAGGCGCTGCGCGGCGCCGGCGCGCGCCTGCGCGATGCGAACGGACGTCCATTGATGGCCGGCCTGCACCCGCTGGGCGACCTGGCGCCGCGCGACATCGTGGCGCGGCGCGTGTGGCAGGCGCGGCACGACGACGGCCGGGTGTGGCTGGACGCCAGCGCCGTGACCGGCGACTGGAACCTGCGCTTTCCCACCGTGCTGGCGGCCTGTCTGGCGGCGGGCATCGATCCGCGCCGGCAGCCGATCCCGGTGACGCCGGCGGCGCATTTCCACATGGGCGGGCTGGCGGTGGATGCCGACGGCCGCACCGGCGTGCCCGGCCTGCATGCGGTGGGCGAGGTGGCCTGCAACGGCGTGCACGGCGCCAACCGGCTGGCCAGCAACTCGCTGCTGGAAGGCGTGCTGTGCGGCCGGCGCACGGGTGCGTTGCTGGCCTGCATGGATGCGCCTTCACCCGGCCACGGCGCGTATCGCTGGGTCGAGCGCGGCGCCGGCCTGCCGCCGGCCTCGCTGGGCGCGCTGCGCGCACTGCTGTGGCAGGCGGCCGGCCCGGTGCGCGAGATGGCGAGCCTGCGCCACGCGCTGCAGACGTGCGCCGCGCAGCGTGACGAGGGGTGGCAGGCGGGCCTTGCGCAGCGCCTGCTGGCCGCCGCGCTCGAACGCCGCGACAGCCTCGGCGCGCACCATCGCAGCGATGCCGCGATGCCGGTCGAAGCCTGATCGCACAAGGGTTTCAACAGACGCGCGCGTATGGTTGGCGGCTGGCTTGATGTGCATCAGCGCGGTAGCATGGACGATCCAGCACACTCGTATCCTCTCCTTCTGCAGATGACCCGATGACCCGACCTTCCTCGTTCGATCACGAACAGTTGCTGGCTTGTGCCCGTGGCGAATTGTTCGGCCCCGGCAATGCGCGCCTGCCGGCGCCGCCGATGCTGATGTTCGACCGCATCACCCATATCGACGACCAGGGTGGCGCCTACGGCAAGGGCGTGATCCGCGCCGAGATGGACGTCCGTCCCGACCTGTGGTTCTTCGGCTGCCATTTCGAGGGCGATCCGGTGATGCCCGGCTGCCTCGGGCTGGATGCGATGTGGCAGCTCAGCGGTTTTTTCCTGCCGTGGCTGGGTGAGCCGGGACGCGGGCGCGCGCTGGGCGTGGGCAAGGTGAAGTTTTCCGGCCAGGTGATGCCGCACGCCAGGCTGATCCGCTACGAGATCGACATCCACCGCGTGATGCGCGGCAAGCTGGCGCTGGTGATCGCCGACGGCAGGATGTTCGTCGACGACCGCCAGATCTACGTGGCCGAGGACATGCGGGTGGGCCTGTTCCAGTCCACGGAGGGTTTTTGACATGCGCCGGGTCGTAGTCACCGGCATGGGCATCGTGTCCTGCCTCGGCAACGCGCTGGACACCGTGTCCGAAGCGCTGCGCGAGTTGCGCAGCGGCATCTCGGCGGTGCCCGAATACGCCGCGCGCGGGCTGCGCAGCCAGGTCGCCGGCGTGCCGCAGATCGATCTCGCCGCGGTCATCGACCGCAAGTTGAAGCGCTTCATGGGCGATGCCGCGGCCTATGCCTATGTGGCGATGCGCGACGCGATCGCCGATGCCGGGCTGTCCCTCGAGCAGATCCGCCATCCCCGCAGCGGCGTGATCGCCGGCTCCGGCGGCGGTTCGGCGCGCTGGCAGATCGAGACCGCCGACCTGCTGCGCGAGAAGGGCGTGCGCAAGGTCGGTCCGTACATGGTGCCGCGCACGATGTGCTCCACCGTGTCGGCCACGCTGGCCACCGCATTCGGCATCCGCGGCCTGAGCTATTCGATCTCCGCCGCCTGCGCCACCTCGGCGCACTGCATCGGCGCCGCCGCCGACATGATCCGTCACGGCGTGCAGGACCTGATGTTCGCCGGCGGCGGCGAGGAGGAGCACTGGGGCATGACCGCCGAGTTCGACGCGATGGGCGCGCTGTCCAGCAGCCACAACGCGACCCCGCTCGTCGCCTCGCGCCCCTACGACACCGACCGCGACGGCTTCGTCATCGCCGGCGGCGGCGGCATGCTGGTGCTGGAGGAGTACGAGCAGGCCAGGGCGCGCGGGGCGCACATCCATGCCGAACTGGTCGGCTACGGCGTCACTTCCGACGGTGCCGACATGGTGGCGCCGACCGGCGAGGGCGCGGTGCGCTGCATGCGGATGGCGCTGCGCGACGTGACCGCGCCGGTCGACTACCTCAACACGCACGGCACCGCCACGCCGGCGGGCGACATCGTGGAGCTGCAGTCGGTGCGCGAGGTGTTCGGCCAGGCGGTGCCGCCGCTGTCCTCGACCAAGGCGCTGACCGGCCACTCGCTCGGCGCGGCCAGCGTGCACGAGGCGATCTACAGCCTGCTGATGCTGCGCGGCGGCTTCATGGCGGGCTCGGCCCACATCACCGAACTCGATCCGCTCGCCGCGGACTTCCCGATCCTGCGCGAGACGCGCGCGGCGAAACTGGCCACGGTGATGTCCAACAGCTTCGGTTTCGGCGGCACCAACGGCAGCCTGGTGTTCGCGCGGGTGTGACGGCGGCGACGGGAACGCAGCGGGTCCGACAGGAGCCGCGTGATGCCGTAGGAGCGCACCCTGTGCGCGAAAGCTCTTGCCACCGTGGTTGATGCAAGGAGCTTTCGCGCACAGGGCGCGCTCTGCACCCGCGCCCCGACCGTAGGAGCCCACCCTGTGGGCGAATGCTCTTGCCACCGTGGTTGATGCAAGGAGCTTTCGCGCACAGGGCGCGCTCTACACCCGCACCCCGACCGTAGGAGCCCACCCTGTGGGCGAATGCTTTTCGCCGCAGGCCGGCAAGGGCATCGCGCACAGGGTGCGCTCCTGCGCGCGCAGGGTGGGAAGTCCGGCCGGCTCCTGGCACCATTGATTGACCGGCGGCCAGGCCCCATGTGAGACACTTCATCGATCCGTTTGCCGCCTGGATCGCCACAGGGATCCGCGCGCAGGACGCGGGATTCGTTCCGACACTCGCAGCAAGGCCCGACATCGCATGCCAACGACCGCCAGCACGATCGCCCGGCACCAGACGCGCGGCGAGGAGATCGCCAACAGCCTCAGCCACGGGCTGGGCCTGCTGCTGGCGATTGCCGGCCTGCCGGTGCTGCTTGTTCGCGCGGACCGCACCGGCAGCGTCTACGCGCTGGTCGGCGCGGCGATTTTCGGCGGCAGCGCGATCCTGCTCTATCTGGCATCGACGCTGTACCACGCGATCCCCCAGCAGCGGATCAAGGCGATCCTGCGGGCGCTGGACCACGCCGCGATCTATCTGCTAATCGCCGGTACCTACACGCCGATCACGCTGGGCGTGCTGCGCGGCGGCTGGGGCTGGACGCTGTTCGGCCTGATCTGGAGCCTGGCGCTGGCGGGCATGCTGTTCAAGGCCATGGGCGGGCTGCGTTTTCCGCACCTGTCCACCGCGCTGTACCTGGCCATGGGCTGGGTGGGGCTGATCGCGATCCGGCCGCTGTGGCTGCACATGGGAGCGGGCGGGCTGGTCTGGCTGGCGGCGGGCGGCCTGGCCTACACCCTGGGCGTGGTGTTTTTCGTGCTGGACGAAAAGGTCCGCTACAGCCACTTCATCTGGCACCTGTTCGTGCTGGCCGGCACCGTCTGCCACTTCTTTGCCGTGCTGTTCTACGCCTTCTGAGCGGCCTGCCGCGGATCCGGCGGCGCATCGGGCCGGCCGGCAAGCGGCCTGAAGCAGCGGCGACCCGATCCGATCGCGGCGATCACGGCGCGGCGGCCGGCTGCATGCCCGGCTCGCCGTGCCAGTAGCCGTTGCGTGCGCCGATGCTAGGCGGCGCGAGCGGCGCGCGGCGGGCGAGGTCGAAATGCGCCACCACCTCGGCCATGCCGTCGGCCTGCGGATACAGCCGCAGCACGTCGACGCCCAGCTCGCGCAGCGTCGGCAGTTCGGGGCCGAGATCGGTGATCTCCTCGCCCTGCACCTGGATGCCGTTGATGCGCAGGAACGGCCGGCCCTCGCGCGTGGCCAACTGCAGGCCGTCGGGATACTCGATGCAGCGGAAGCCGCAGTCGTCCTTGGCCACGTCCAGCGCGCGCGCGGTGAAGCAGCGCGCCGAATAGGCCAGTGGCAGGCGGCCGAAGGCGATCACCTCGAGCTCGGGCATCGCACGGTCTTCGGCGAGCATCGCCGCCCGCAGTTCGCGCAGCAGCGTCTCGCCCTGTTCCACGCCGGGTACCCAGCGGCGCAGGCCGTCCTCGATCAGCAGCGCGAGTGCGCGCTGGTTGTAGATGTTGAGCGTGGGGCCGGCCACGAAGGGCACGCCGCGGACGCGGCACAACTGCACCGCGGACAGATCGTTCGCCTCGATCCAGCAGTCGCCGTTGTCGATCATGCGCTGCAGGGCGCCGAGTTCGGATTCGGCCTCGATCAGCGCCAGCGACGACAGCACCACCTGCTTGCCGCCGGC
>JAGWMU010000188.1 GCA_028873095.1 Pseudomonadota bacterium
ACATTCCGGCTCGGCGGCATGGTCAAGGCCGGCTCGATCCAGCGCAGCGACAAATCGCTCAAGGTCACCTTCACCGTGGTCGACGCCGGCGGCGCGATGCCGGTCGAATACACCGGCATCCTGCCCGACCTGTTCCGCGACAACCAGTCAGTGATCGCCACCGGGCACATGAACAAGACACGCTTCGTCGCCACCGAAGTGCTGGCCAAGCACGACGCCACCTACATGCCGAAAGAGCTGAAGGACGCCATGGCCAAGGCGCACGCCAAGAAGAACATCGAAGCAGCGGGGAACGGGGAACCGGGAATGGGGAGTCATTGAGACCGCCATGACCGTTCGCCTTTCGCCCATCCGGAGCCAAACCATGCCTGTCGCATCCCGCCCAGCCGTTTCCCGCCCGCCGTTCCCCGTTCCCTGCGGTATCCGGTCATGACTCCGGAACTCGGCCAACTCGCACTGATCCTCGCCCTGCTGCTGGCCCTGGCGCAGGGCGTCCTGCCGCTGATCGGCGCCTGGCGCGGCAACCGCGCCCTGATGGCGACCGCCCGTCCAGCCGCCGCCGGCCAGGCGGTGTTCGTGGCGATCGCCTTCGGCATCCTGGTGTGGGCATTCGTGCATTTCGATTTCTCGGTGCGATATGTCGCCGACAACTCGAACCTGGCGCTGCCCTGGTATTACCGCGTCGCCGCCGTGTGGGGGGCGCATGAAGGCTCGCTGCTGCTGTGGATCCTGATCCTCAATGCATGGACGGTCGCATTGGCCGCGTTCAGCCACAAGCTGCCCGAGGTATTCGCGGCCCGCGTGCTGGCCGTGATGGGACTGGTCGCGGTGGGTTTTCTCGTCTTCATCCTGTTCACCTCGGATCCGTTCGGACGGCTGTTGCCGATGCCCGTCGACGGCGCTGACCTGAACCCGGTCCTGCAGGACCCGGGCATGACGTTCCATCCGCCGGTGCTGTACATGGGCTACGTCGGCTTCTCGGTGGCCTTCGCGTTCTCGATCGCCGGGCTGCTCGGCGCCGAGATGGAACAGGCATGGGTGCGCTGGGCCCGGCCCTGGACGAACGCCGCCTGGGGCTTCCTCACCGCCGGCATCGTCGCCGGCAGCTGGTGGGCGTATGCCGAACTGGGCTGGGGCGGCTGGTGGTTCTGGGATCCGGTGGAAAACGCCAGCTTCATGCCGTGGCTGGTCGGCCTGGCGTTGATCCATGCGCAGGCGGTCACCGAGAAGCGCGGCAGCCTGCGCGCGTGGACGATCCTGCTGTCGATCTTCGCATTCTCGCTGAGCCTGCTGGGCACCTTCCTGGTGCGTTCGGGCGTGCTCACCTCGGTCCACGCCTTCGCCGCCGATCCGCGTCGCGGCGTCTTCATCCTGGCGTTCCTGACCATCGTGGTCGGCGGCTCGCTGCTGCTGTACGCCCTGCGCGCACCGAAGGTGGCCGGCGGCAAGCCGTTCAACGTGCTGTCGCGCGAGACCGTGCTGCTGATCGGCAACCTGTTGTTCGCGGTGGCCTCGGCGATGGTGCTGCTGGGCACGCTGTTCCCGCTGATCGGCGACGCGCTGAACCTGGGCAAGATCTCGGTCGGCCCGCCGTATTTCGGTTTCCTGTTCCCGCTGCTGATGCTGCCGGTGGTGCTGCTGATGCCGTTCGGTCCGTACCTGCGCTGGGGCAAGGGCGAGGCCGCGCCGCTGAAGGGCCTGCTCCTGCGCATCACGGTCGCGGCGGTGGCGTGCGCGATCATCGCGGCGTTCTTTGTCGATGGCCGGCTCAAGGCCGCCGTCGGGGTGGCCGCCGCGGTCTGGATCGCCGCCGGCACCCTGCTGTTCGCCTACAAGCGCTGGCGCGAGGCGCCGCGCGGCCGCCGTTATCCGGCCGAACTGGCCGGGATGCTGCTGGCGCACCTGGGCATGGCGGTGTTCGTGGCGGGCGTGCTGCTCAGCGAGACGCTCAGCGTGACCAGCGACGTGCGAATGGCGCCGGGCCAGGTCCAGCACATCGGCGGCTACGATTTCCGCTTCGATGGCGCGCATCGCACCACCGGACCGAACTGGACCGCCGACCAGGGCGTCGTCGTGGTCACCCGCGACGGCAACAAGGTGGGCACGATGCTGCCGCAGAAGCGCACCTACCTGCGCGGCCAGGTGCAGACCGAATCGGCCATCGATGCCGGCTTCAGCCGCGATCTGTATGTCGCGCTGGGGGAACCGATGAATGCCGGCAACATCCAGGGCGCCTGGTCGCTGCGCCTGTACTACAAGCCGTTCATACGCTGGATCTGGGGCGGTGGACTGCTGATGATGCTGGGCGGATTCACCGCCGCCGCCGACAAGCGCTTCCGCATCAAGCGCAGCGCCGACGAAGTGGCGCGCACCGACGGACTGCTGGCACAGGAAGCCCGCGCATGAGCCGATCGCTGCCCTTGTTCGGATTCCTGCTGCTGGTGGCGCTGTTCGGCTTCGGCATCTGGTGGAACACCCGGCATGACCCGAACGAGGTGCCCTCGCCGCTGATCAACAAGCCCGCGCCGGCGTTCGTCCTGCCCCTGCTGGACGACCCCGCGCAGACCGTCAGCAAGGCAGGCCTGCTCGGCAAGCCCTACCTGCTCAATGTATTCGCCAGCTGGTGCTTTGCCTGCGGCGAGGAGCACCCGACACTGATGGCCGAAGGCTCGCAGCTTGGCGTGATGCTGATCGGTTACGACTACAAGGATGCGCCGGACGACGCGAAGAACTGGCTGCGCGAGCACGGCAACCCCTACCGCATGGTGGTCGCCGACCGTCCCGGCCGCACCGCGATCGACTTCGGCGTGTACGGCGCGCCGGAAAGCTTCCTGATCGATGCCAAGGGCGTGATCCGCTACAAGCACATCGGCCCGATCACCCCCGAGGTGATCGCCAAAGAGCTGAAGCCGGCGATCGCGGCGCTGCAGAAGGAGTCCCCGTGATGTTTTTCGGCAGCAGCGCACCCTGTGCGCGATTCAGCCTCGCAACGGCAACCGGCCCTGTTCGCGCACCGGGTGCGCTCCTGCGGGTCCTGCTGGCGGCGTTGCTGGCATTCGCAAGCGTGGCGCACAGCCAGGCGATCCAGCCGCTGCCGTTCAAGAACCACGCCGAGAAAGTGCGTTTCCAGCACCTCACCCGCCAGTTGCGCTGCCTGGTCTGCCAGGACGAGTCGATCGCCGACTCCGACGCCGAGCTGGCCCGCGACCTTCGGCTCGACGTGTTCCAGCAGATGCAGGCGGGCCGCAGCGACAAGCAGATCAAGCAGTACCTGGTGGCGCGCTACTCCGATTTCGTGCTGTACGACCCGCCATTGCAGGCCAATACCCTGCTGCTGTGGTTTGGCCCCCTGCTGATCCTGCTCGCCGGCGCCGCGGTGGTGGTCATCGCCATCCGCAGGCGCAGCCGGGATGCCGGCATCACCGCCCAGCCACCGGCCGGGCAGGCACCGACCGACAACGAGGACGACTGGTGAAAATCGCTTTTTACATAGCCGCCACAGTGATGATCATTGTGGCGCTGGCCGCCTTGTTGCTGCCCCTGATACGCGAGGGGCGCCGTTCCGGCCGCCCGCGCAGCACCTTCGCGCTGATCCTGGTCATCGCTCTTGCCTTGCCACTGGCCACCGCCAGCCTGTACCTGCTGGTCGGCACGCCGATCGCGCTCGACGGGGTCGCGCAGCAGGCCGGAAAGCCGCTCACCATGCAGGAGGCGGTCGTCCAGTTGCGCGCGCACCTGGCGGAGAAGCCGGACGATATCCAGGCCTGGACGCTGCTGGCGCAGACCAGCAGCATGCTGCACCAGCCCGCCGAGGCGCACGATGCCTATGACCACATCCTGAAACTCGACGCCAACAACCCCGACGCGATGGTCGGCTGGGCCGAGACCGATGCGCTGACGAGCAAGGACCACGTCATCGGCGAGCGCGCACGCAAACTGCTCAAGCAAGCCGTGCTGTTGCAGCCGGACAGCCAGCGCGGGCTGTGGCTGCTCGGCGTCAGCGACTTCCAGCATGCCGACTACCGCGATGCGGCCGCCACCTGGCGCCTGCTGCAAAAACAGCTTGAGCCGGGTTCGGAAGTCGCCAAGGCGGTTGCCGTACAGATCACCCAGGCCGATGCCCGCGCCGGCGGCGCACCGGCCGAGGCATCCACCGCCGCAACCGGGGCTGCCACGCCCCCGCAAGGCGCGACGCTGGACGTACGGGTGTCGCTGGCGCCGGCGTTGAAGGCCAGGCTGCGTCCCAACGATACCTTGTTCGTCTTCGCCCGCGCCGAACATGGCCCGCGGATGCCGCTGGCCGTCGCCAAGCTCGACGCCGGCAAGCTGCCGGCCACCGTCACGCTGTCCGACGCCATGGCGATGACGCCGGCGCTGAAGCTTTCCTCGGCGACCCGTGTGTTCGTCGGCGCGCGGATCAGCCATAGCGGCGAACCGACCGCGCAGCCGGGCGACCTTGAAGGCGACGCCGGCGTCGTCGCCGTGGACCGCAAGACCCCGATCGAGATCCGCATCGACAAGGTGCATTGATGGGTCCGGACGCGCGGCGCTATCTCGCCCTGCCCTCGCCGTTTGCCATGAAGCGGGGCGGGGCGCTGCACGGCGCGCGCGTCGCCTACGAGACCTGGGGCGAACTGGGCCCCGCCCGCGACAATGCCGTGCTGATCCTCACCGGACTGTCCCCCAGCGCACACGCGGCCGCCAATGCGGACGACCCGACACCGGGCTGGTGGGAGGCGATGATCGGTCCGGGCAAGGCGATCGACACCTCGCGCTGGTTCGTGATCTGCGTGAATTCGCTGGGCAGCGACAAGGGCTCGACCTGCCCGGCATCGATCAACCCGGCCACCGGCAGGGCCTACCGGCTGAGCTTTCCGGAGCTGGCGCTGGAGGACGTGGCCAACGCGGCGCATGCCGTGGTCGGCAGCCTCGGCATCGCGCGGCTGGCCTGCCTGATCGGCTGCTCGATGGGCGGCATGAGCGCGCTGGCCTACATGCTGCTGCACCCCGGCAGCGTGCGCGCGCACATCAGCGTGGATACCGCCCCGCAGGCGCAGCCGTTCGCGATCGCGATCCGCTCGCTGCAGCGCGA
>JAGWMU010000189.1 GCA_028873095.1 Pseudomonadota bacterium
CCGTATGTCTACGACATGGGCTCAAGCTGCGGCGAAAACTTCGTCAACAGCGGCGCAGCCGGCACGCTGGATGGCTTCTCGATCGTCAACGGGCATGAATTCGCCGAGACCGTGACCGACCAGAACCCGGCGGGTGGCTGGACCAACCAAATCAAGGGATCGCGGAGCAAAGGCCAGGAAGACGGCGACGAATGTGCCTGGATCAGCTCCGGCACGGGCAAGTCGGCGGACGTGGTGATGGGCACCGGCAGCTTCGCCATGCAGAGCACCTGGTCGAACGACACCAACGAGTGCGACATTTCACATCCGATCGTCCTGTAACGGCAAGGAGTGCAGGCGGATACGGCCGGGCCGGACAGCCGGCCGTATCCCGCCAGCGGATGTTGTCGGCACGGCGCGCAGGGATGCGCGCACCGCGACCCGGGTCGCAAGCGGAGGATTCCCGGCATGGCCCGGCCGCAGCGGCCATCGCGCCGATGTATGCACATCCCGCAAAACCCATGGCCCGATCGGCAGCGATCGGGCCATTTTCGATGATTCTTCACGGATTGCCGGCCGGGTGGCCTCGGCTTGTCACGAGGCAGCGTTTGATCGAGCATGGCCACGGCGGCCGCCTGTATCCGGCAGGTAATCGATTCCGTCGATCCGTGACGCTTCCGCGTCGACTCCGTGGATGGATTGGGCCATGAACTTCAATGCCGTCGGCATCTTTCGACTTCGCTGCGCCACGCTCGGTGCGGACGGGCTTTCGTGCCTCTTGCGGGCCTCATCGACAGGCGCGGACCCGCGCAGGAGGTCGCCATGATGATTTCGATCCCGTTCCCTGCGGGCCGGTGCCTGCGGCGCAGTGCCGCCTGCATGCTGGCCGTGTTGCTGGCGAACGCCGCCTCGCCGGACGCACGCGCGGCGGCGCTTGCCACGGTACCCGCGGCTCCGCGCGTGCAGGTGGCCGCCGGTGCCATCGAGGGCAAGCTGGCGCGGGTCGACGGGGTGACGCTGCGCGAATTCCAGGGCATTCCCTACGCGGCCCCGCCGGTCGGCGCGCTGCGCTGGAAACCGCCGCAGCCGGTGGCGCACTGGAACGGCACGCGCCCGGCGCAGCGGTTCGGGCCGCGCTGCATGCAGCTGCCGCTGTTCGGCGACATGGTGTTCCGCGCCAACGGCATGAGCGAGGACTGCCTGTACCTCAACGTGTGGGCGCCGGCCGGATTTTCCGCATCCCGCATGCCCGCGAAGCTGCCGGTGCTGGTGTATTTCTACGGCGGCGGTTTTGTCGCCGGCGACGGCTCGGAGTTGCGCTACGACGGCGCCAGCCTCGCGGCGCGGGGCATCGTCACGGTGACGGTGAACTACCGTCTCGGGGTATTCGGCTTCTTCGCGCTGCCGGCGCTGGCCGAGGAGTCGCCGCTGCACGCGGCCGGCAACTACGGCCTGCTCGACCAGGTCGCGGCGCTGCGCTGGGTGCAGGCGAACATCGCGGCCTTCGGCGGCGATCCGGCCCGGGTGACGATCGCCGGCGAGTCGGCCGGCTCGATCGCGGTGAGCGCGCTGATGGCCTCGCCGTTGTCGAAGCACCTGTTCGCGCGGGCGATCGGCGAGAGCGGCGCGCTGATCGCGCCGATCGCGCCGGTGACGCTGGCGCAGGCGCAGCGGCGCGGCGCCGCGTTCGCCGGCAGGGTCGGCGCCCGCACGCTGGCCGACCTGCGTGCGCTGCCGGCCGCGCAGCTGCTGCAGGCCACCAGCAACCAGCAAGGCGATGCCGATGCCGACATCGACGGCTGGTTCCTCACCGAACCGCCGGCGGCGACGTTTGCCCGCGGCGCGCAGGCCCATGTGCCGCTGCTGCTGGGGTCGAATTCGCAGGAGGATTCCTACACCGACATCCTGCAACGGCGGTCGCCGACGCCGGCGCACTATCGCGCGGCGCTGGAGCGGTTGTTCGGCCGGCAGGCGGCGCGCGCGCTGGCGCTGTACCCCGGCGGCAGCGACGCCGAAGTGATGCGTTCGGCCACGGCGCTGGCCGGCGACGTGTTCATCGCCCACTCCACGTGGCGTTGGATGGACCTGCAGCGGCGTACCGGCAAGGCGCCGGTGTACTACTACTACTTCGCCCGGCCGCGCCCGGCCAAGCGGCACCCCGCGCCGGGCGAGCGGCCCGATGCCGGCGCGGTGCACAGCGGCGAGATCGAGTACGCGCTGGGCAATCTCGACACCAACCGGGTGTACGCATGGACGCCGGCCGACCGCCGGACGTCGAAGACGATGGAAGGCTATTTCGCGCAGTTCATCCGCACCGGCAATCCGAACGGCGCGGGCCTGCCGCACTGGCCCGCGGTGCGCGCATCCGGCGGCGGCCTGCTGCGCCAGGTCATCGACGCGCACACCCATACCGAGGTCGATCGCGGCGCGGCGCGGCAGGCTTTCCTGCAGCAGTATTTCGCGACGCATGCGAGTCCGTTCTAGGAGCCTGGGCGCAGCAACCCAAGCGGCGGCGGCTTCGAGCATTCCTCTTCCATCTGCAACAGGTTGGCCCCGATGAAATCGCCGTCGCCGTTCACCTCGATCTGCGCCGTCCTCGCGATGGCGTTCGCCACGGCCGCGGTGGCCGGCGAAGCCGATCCGCACAGGACCCTCGCCTACATCGATCGTGCCTGGGGCACGCTCACGCGTTCGATGGACGACTGCTCGGCGCTGGCCGACAGCAAGCTCGGCACCCGCGCCGTGCTGTACCTGCCCGCGGATCTGCCAAGGCCTGCGCGGATCGGCGCGATCGGCCGCCGCTGCCACGTCGACGTGCAGGTGCTGCCGCGGATCGTCGGCCGGCTCGGCGACCTCTCGCCCACGCAACTGCCGCGGCAGGGGCTGCTGTACCTGCCGCATCCGTACGTGGTGCCGGGCGGCTTCTTCAACGAGATGTACGGCTGGGACAGCTATTTCATCGTGCTCGGGCTGGTTGCCGATCATCGCGAGGCGCTGGCGCGCGGCATGGTCGACAACGCGCTGTTCGAGGTGGCGCACTACGGCGCGGTGCTCAACGCCAACCGCACCTATTACCTCACGCGCTCGCAGCCGCCGTTCCTGTCCTCGATGATCCGCGCGGTGCTCGACGATCCGGCCAGCTTCCGCGACAAGGCCGACGCGCGCGCGTGGCTGCGCCGGGCCTATCCGCTGGCCGTGCGCGACTACTCCACCTGGACGCGCAGGCAGCACCGGGCCGGCGACACCGGTCTGGCCCGCTACTACGACTACGGCGGCGCCAGCCCGGTGCTGGAGATGAAGGACAGCAGCTACCTGCGCGGCGTGATCGACTGGCTGCTCGCGCATCCGTCGCAGGACCGGGGCTATCTGGTCAAGGCGTCGCGGCATCCGGACGCCGCCGAGACGGCCCGCCTGAAAACCACCAGCTGCGACGTGCAGGGAAGCACTAGTGTCGCGGGAGGCAGGAAGCCGGGAGCGACCGACGTGCAGGGAAGCACTAGTGTCGCGGGAGGCAGGAAGCCGGGAGCGACCGACGTGCAGGGAAGTACTAGTGTCGCGGGAGGCAGGAAGCCGGGAGCGACCGACGTTCATGCCTCGACGGTATGCGCCGGTGCTTGGTCGAAGGGCTACCGCCTCAGTGCCGACTACTACCTGGGCGACCGCGCGATGCGCGAGTCGGGCTTCGACACCACCTTCCGCATGGGTCCGTTCGGCGGCTCCACCCACCACTACGCGCCGGTGGATCTGAACAGCCTGCTGTACCGCTACGCGACCGACCTGCACGATTTCGCCGTGCAACTGGGGCTGACGGCGGATGCGCGGCGCTGGGCGCGGGCCGCTGCGGCGCGCCGCGCGGCCATCGACAAATACCTGTGGCGGCCCGGGCGCGGCCTGTACATGGACTACGACTTCGTCGCCGGCAAGCCGTCCGACTACCCCTTCGTCAGCACCTACTATCCGCTGTGGGCCGGCGCGGCGTCGAAAGCGCAGGCCGCCGCGCTGCGCGGCCACCTGGGCATCTTCGAGAAGATGGGCGGCCTGCAGACGAGCGGGAACGACAGCGGCGCGCAGTGGGATGCGCCGTTCGGCTGGGCGCCCACCAACTGGCTAGCCGTGGCCGGCCTCGACGCCTATGGCTTCCATGCCGACGCGCGCCGCATCGCGCGCGAATTCACCGCCACCATCGACCGCAGCTTCGCCGCCGACGGCACCATCCGCGAGAAATACAACATGGCCAGCGGCAATGCCGACGTGACCATCCGCGCCGGCTACACCGCCAACGTGATCGGCTTCGGCTGGACCAACGGGGTCTATCTGAAGATGCGGCAACTGCTGCGCGAGCCGCACCACGGCCAGTGATCTCGGACAAGCTTGCCGCCCGGCCAGCCACGGCTGCGCAGGCTCCTGTCGAGGCGGTCTGCAGATATGGTCGAGGAACGAGTCGAAGAGGAGCGAGAAACGAGTAATGTCGGCACTCATTTGTTTCTCACTTCTTCCCATCCGCTTCTGGAAATTCAAACCCACCCGATGGACGGCTTTTTCATTTTCCGCTGACCTTGGTTTTGTACTTTTCGACCGGAATTGCGGGGTTCGGAAAGCTGAGTCGGAGAGCCCTCTTGGCCCGTATGACCGAATGGCTTTGTCGCCGATTCATCCCTTCATGGAACCAGCCGCCCATCGGCGCCGTAGACGGAGCCATCGCAAACATCAGTCAAGGGAGAGCCATTGGGGGAGTCGCCCATGATCGGCACCGATGCGCAGCGCTTGGTGCCGATGGAAGCGTGGGTCATGGTAAATGCTTTCCACCGAATGGCGCGATGGTCCGGCAGCACGACCCAGTAGATGGGGTCGTGGCCTTCCATGACCATGACGGCGCCATTCATGAGTTCCGGGTGCGACTTCAGCTCGGGCAGTTTGTGCATGGCCTGCATCTGCTGCACGAATTGTCTGGCCGTCTGGCGGTCCAGCTGTTCTCCGCCGATGTGATCGTTGATCTGGAAGGTTTGTGAGGGGGTTGTCTTGATGCGTGCGGCCAGCGCAGGGTTGGCAAGCGCAAGCGCAAGCGCATGGGTGATCC
>JAGWMU010000190.1 GCA_028873095.1 Pseudomonadota bacterium
GATGTAGGCCACGTTGGCGACCAGGTCGGCCATGCCGCAGAACTCGTCGCTGCTGCCCAGCGGGATCTGGCACAGCAGTGCGTTGGCGCCCAGGCGCTCGCGGATGCCCTTCACGCAATGGCCGAAGCTGGCGCCGATGCGGTCCATCTTGTTGATGTAGCAGATGCGCGGCACGTTGTACTGGTCGGCCAGGCGCCAGTTGGTCTCGGTCTGCGGCTCCACGCCGGCCACGCCGTCGAACACCACCACGGCGCCGTCGAGCACGCGCAGCGAGCGGTTCACCTCGATCGTGAAGTCCACGTGTCCCGGGGTGTCGATCACGTTGATCTGGTGGCCTTTCCACTCGGTGGAGACGGCCGCCGACTGGATCGTGATGCCGCGCTTGCGTTCCTGTTCCAGGTAGTCGGTGGTGGTGGAGCCCTTGCCGTCCTTGGTGTCGTGCACGTCGATGATCTGGTGCTTCTTGCCGGTGTAGTACAGCACGCGCTCGGTGGTGGTGGTCTTGCCGGCGTCGATGTGCGCGATGATGCCGATGTTGCGGTAAAGGCTGAGAGGTTTCTGGCGGGCCACAGGCTGGATTCCGTAAGAGTCGTTGGGGTAAGCACAAGCGGGACAGCTCGCATGCCGTCCAGCGGGATTCGTTGAATGCGCTCGCAGGCTGCCAGAGCGCCGGACAGGCAAAGGTGCAGCCGTGCCAAACCCCGAATTATAGCCGGTATGGACGACAATGCCGCGAATCCCCGTTCAGGCCGGGGCGAGGGCCTGCGGCGACGGATGGCTGGCCGGGCCAGCCCATGCGCTGCCGACCTCCGGCGTCAGGCGGCGAATCGATCGTCGTTCCGCGCCGGCGTGCCCAGCTGGCTCAGCAGGATCGCGGTGCGCACGGTGAAATCGTTCCAGCGCGGCAGCGCGGCGATGGCCAGCCAGTCGGCCCACTCCGGCGCGGCGCCCCGGCCGTTGCGGTCCGCCGCCTCCCGCCGGCCGGCGACGATCGCCTGCCGGATTTCGGGCATGTTGCCGAGAAAGTGGCGCAGCGTGGCCTTGTCGGCATCGGACAGGCGGCTTGCCGGCGACTCGACCAGCCAGGCGCAGGCCGTTTCCATCTCCCACTGGTACTCGGCGGCGAGGAACCAGCTGAACGCATCGCCTTCCGCCTTGCCGCTGGCGATGGCGCCGGCGTGCTGAAGAAACGTGCGCAGCGTGGAGACGAACCGGTCCTCCGCCTCGGCGCAGGGAATTTCAGTCATCGCCAGCATGGGCCGATCCTCTCGCGGAAAGCGCCGGGTCGTTCGATGGAAACGGCGGCTGCCGGAATTCCTGCAAGAGCGGTGCCAGCGGCAGCGGAGGTCGGCATCCCGCGCCCCGGCTGGCGCGGACGGGCCGGCGCCGGGCGTCCGGCACGGGCAAGTGGCCGGTCGGCGCCGGGCAAACGCCTGCGCCGGCGCCCCGCGCAAGCCGCGGGCCGCTGCCCCGGCGGGTTGCGGATGGACCGCGTGCGTCAGGTTCGGCCGGATGAATGCGCCCGGTCGCGGCGGCGCGACGCGGTCGCCCGCGCTCGCGGGGCGCTCAGCTGGCGCGCAAGGCGTTCAGCGCCGCGGCCAGTTGCCTGGTGTCGTAGGGCTTGCGCAGGATTTTTTCGTTGCGCCATGCCGCGGGCAGCCTGCTGCCGGCATCGCCGGAGGAAAACACGAACGGAATGCCGCGGCGGCGCAGCGCCTCGGCGGCGGGAAAGCTGGCTTCGCCGGCCAGGTTGATGTCGAGGATGGCCAGGTCGAGCGGGGCGGATTCGGCCAATTCCACGCATTTGGCCAGGCGCGCGGCCTTCACCACGCGGTAGCCCGATGCGACGAGGCGATCTTCGAGCATCAACGCCACCGGCATTTCGTCTTCGGCGAGCAGGATGCAGGGCGGGTTGGGGGCCGCGTTCATCGGGAGGCGTTTTCGTCCAGTGGCAGGCCGAGGCTGCGGATGCCGCCGCAGGAGGGGAGCGGCGCGGCCGCCGGTTTCCTGCCCTCGCCCGTGCCGCCATGGACGTTCGCAGATCGCGCGTGTTGCCCGTGTGACGGCAAGCGGGCGCCGACGGCGAACCGTGCCGCCGGTATCGGTGGCGGCGACGAAGGCCGCTGCGAAGCCGCCGCCGCACGTGGTTGCGCCGGCCTGGCACCCGGGCGCATGCGCGGCAGGAAGGCCGGACGTCGAAACTCAGCTGCCCGGCAGCGCGGCCTTGAATGTCACCACCAGCACGTCGCGGTACGCCGGCTTGTCCGGGTCGAGCGGGGTCACCGGCGTGACGCCGTGACTGACGCGGGCGTCGTCGACCAGGGCGGCATCCAGCGGCTGGGTGAGGGTGAAGTTGCCGAGCAGCCTGCCGTCGTCGGCATGGATCGTGGTGGTGCCGCTTTCGATGTTCTCGCGTGCGACCAGCAGCACCAGCACGTAGTCGACGCCGTCGCGGTGCACGCCCTCGGGGGTCGGCTCGCCCGGTTCGCCGGCGTGCGCCTCGATGCGGAACTGGTGCACCTCGACATGCCAGCGGCGGGTGCCCGGCGCCAGCGCATCGAACAGCCCGCGGCAGAACTCGAGGATGCGGCGCAGGCTGGCGCCGTCGGCGACCGCCGGCTCTATCGGGCTGAACCGGCGCTGGATGCCTCCCTGCAGCGGGTTGTACTGCAGGCTCTGGAAATGCGGCTGATCCGGCGCGCGATGCACTTCGCCGCCCGCCTCGGCGCCGAACACCGCATGGCGCCGGCGCCGCTGGCGGCCGCGTGCGGCCAGATAGGCGTCGGGCGGCAGGTCGCTCCAGCTGGCGGCGAACGCGGGCCAGTCGGCCAGGGCCTGCGCTTCGAGCATGTCGCGCATGATCCGGCCGCCGACGAAGGCGAAGCCGTCGCGCTGCAGGGTGGTCGTCAACGGCAAGAGGTCGGGGCGGTCGGTCATTCGGTCGGTCGGCAGGCGGACATGCGGAAAGCGTCGTTTCGACAGCATATACGTTTAGATGTTTAGACGGCTATTGACAATGAAATCGGCAGCATCCAATATTCGCCCACTCATCGAGACCGGCTGAGGGACAGGCCCTTTGAAGCCGGGGCAACCTGCGGAGCGTTTCCGCCACGGTGCCAACTCCTGCGGAGGCGCCTCGCGGCGCCGACCGGTAGATGGGCGTCATGTGCCGCGGCGGAACCGCTGTCCGGGCTGTGCATGGCGACCTCTCCGGTGATTCGCGGGGCGATGCCTACCGGAGAGAGTGACATGTCCTGCCTGTCCGAAACCAGCCATGCCGAAGCCGTCGATGCGTCGACCGAGACGCATGTCGCCAGCGAAACGCATGTCGCCAGCGCGGCGGTGCCGGCGCGGGCGGAACTGACCGCCCAGCGCAGCACGCGCCGGCTCCGGCTCGATCCGAAGTACGGCCGCGGGCCGCGCGAGGTCGATGTGCGATACCTGTGGTGCGGTGCGCCGGATGCGCCGACGCTGATCGTGCAGGGCGGCATTTCCGCCGACCGCGACGTGACCGCGCTGGAGGCGGGCGCCGCGCCGGGCTGGTGGCAGGCGCTGGTCGGCGCCGGCGCCGCGATCGACCTGGACCGCTGGCGCGTACTGGCGATCGACTGGTTGACGCCGGCGGAGCTGGGTGCCCGCGCGGTATCCAGCGAGGACCAGGCCGACGCCCTGGCGGCGCTGCTGCGGGCGCTGCGGATCCCGCAGGCGCATGCCTTCGTCGGCTCCTCGTACGGCGCGATGGTGGCGCTGGCGTTTGCCGCGCGTCATCCCGCGCGGGTGCAGCGGCTGCTGCTGCTGGCCGGCGCGCACCGGCCGCACCCGCTGGCCAGCGCGCAGCGCAGCGTGCAGCGCTCGATCGTGCGGCTCGGGCAGGAGGGCGGTCAGGTCGACCAGGCGCTGGCGCTGGCGCGGCAGCTGGCGATGACCACGTATTGCGGCAGCAGCGAATTCGAGCGGCGCTTCGCCGGCGAGGCGGTGTGGCGCGACGAGCGTTTCCATCTTCCGGTCGAGGACTACCTCGAGCATGCCGGCCAACGTTTCGTCGAGCGCTTCGACGCGGATCGCTTTCTCGGCCTGTCCGAGTCGATCGACCTGCATGACGTGACGCCCGAGCGGGTGCCGACGCCGACGACCCTGATCGGCTTTCCCTCGGATCGGCTGGTGCCGCTGGCCGACCTGTGCGAGCTGCAGCAGCGCCTGCGCGGCCCGGCCACGCTGGAAGTGGTCGATTCGCCGTACGGCCACGACGCGTTCCTGAAAGAACCCGAGCAACTGGCGCCGCTGTTCCGCCAGGCGCTGTCGTAGGAGCGCACCCTGTGCGCGAATGCTTTTTGCGCATTTCGGCAAGGAGCATTCGCGCACAGGGTGCGCTCCTACTGCGATCACCATGTGAAATACCCGGAGAATCCCATGAACGAGTCCGCCCCCTGTACCCGCGCCGTGCGCGCCGGCATCGAGAGCGACACCCAGCACGGCGCGGTGGTGCCGCCGCTGCACCTGTCGAGCAACTACAGCTTCGAGGGCCTGGGCGCCAAGCGCGCCTATGACTACTCGCGCAGCGGCAACCCGACCCGCGACCTGCTCGGCAACGCGCTGGCCGAACTGGAGCAGGGCGCTGGCGCGGTGGTGACCTCCAGCGGCATGTCGGCGGTGGCGCTGGTGCTGGAGCTGGTGCCGGCCGGGGGCCGGGTGCTGGCCGCGCACGATTGCTACGGCGGTACCTGGCGGCTGCTCGACGCATGGGCGAAGAAGGGCCGCTTCAGCGTCGAGTTCGTCGATCTCACCGACAGCGTCGCGCTGGCCGCGGGGCTGGCCGGCAAGCCGGCGCTGGTGTGGGTGGAAACGCCGTCCAATCCCCTGCTGCGGATCACCGACATCCGCCACGTGGCGCATGCCGCGCATGCCGCCGGCGCGCTGGTGGTGGTCGACAACACGTTCCTGTCGCCGGCGCTGCAGCAGCCGCTGCTGCTGGGCGCCGACGTGGTGGTGCATTCGACCACCAAGTACATCAACGGCCACAG
>JAGWMU010000015.1 GCA_028873095.1 Pseudomonadota bacterium
AGGGCAAAACCGGCCATCCATGGCCGGACTCTTCAACAAAGCTTTCGATTTTGGGATAACAACCATGTCCAGCGCCACACTCAACCCGTCCGAGATCAGCGAGCTGATCAAGAGCCGCATCGAGCAGTTCAAGCTCGGTGCCGAAGCCCGCAACGAAGGCACCCTGATCAGTGTCTCCGACGGCATCGTGCGCATCCACGGCCTGGCCGACGTGATGCAGGGCGAAATGATCGAGCTGCCGGGCAACTCGTTTGCGCTGGCGCTGAACCTCGAGCGCGACTCGGTCGGCGCCGTGGTGCTGGGCGAGTACCAGCACCTGCGCGAAGGCGACGTGGCCAAGACCACCGGCCGCATCCTCGAAGTGCCGGTGGGCCCCGAGCTGCTCGGTCGCGTGGTCGACGCGCTGGGCAACCCGATCGACGGCAAGGGCCCGATCGAGGCCAAGCTGACCTCGGCGATCGAGAAGGTCGCGCCCGGCGTGATCTGGCGCAAGTCGGTCGACCAGCCGCTGCAGACCGGCTACAAGTCGGTCGACGCGATGATCCCGGTCGGTCGCGGCCAGCGCGAGCTGATCATCGGCGATCGCCAGACCGGCAAGACCGCACTGGCCATCGACGCGATCATCGCGCAGAAGGATTCCGGCATTAAGTGCATCTACGTCGCCATCGGCCAGAAGCGCTCGTCGATCGCCAACGTGGTGCGCAAGCTGGAGGCGCATGGCGCGCTGGCACACACCATCATCGTGGTCGCCTCGGCGTCCGAGTCGGCCGCGCTGCAGTACGTCGCGCCGTACTCCGGCTGCGCGATGGGCGAGTACTTCCGCGACCGCGGCGAAGACGCGCTGATCGTCTACGACGACCTCTCCAAGCAGGCCGTGGCCTATCGCCAGATCTCGCTGCTGCTGAAGCGCCCGCCGGGCCGCGAGGCGTATCCGGGCGACGTGTTCTATCTCCATTCGCGCCTGCTCGAGCGCGCTTCGCGCGTGTCCGAGGAGTACGTCGAGAAGTTCACCGGTGGCGCGGTGAAGGGCAAGACCGGTTCGCTGACCGCGCTGCCGATCATCGAGACCCAGGGCGGCGACGTTTCCGCCTTCGTGCCGACCAACGTGATCTCGATCACCGACGGCCAGATCTTCCTCGAGACCGACCTGTTCAACGCCGGCATCCGTCCGGCGGTGAACGCCGGCATCTCGGTGTCCCGCGTCGGCGGCGCCGCGCAGACCAAGATCGTGAAGAAGCTGTCCGGCGGCGTGAAGCTGGCGCTGGCCCAGTTCCGCGAGCTGGCCGCGTTCGCGCAGTTCGCCTCGGACCTGGACCCGGCGACCCGCGCCCAGTTGGACCGCGGCCAGCGCGTGACCGAGCTGATGAAGCAGGCGCAGTACGCGCCGCTTTCCATCGCCGAGCTGGCGTTGTCGGTGTACGCCGCCGAGAAGGGCTACCTGGACGACCTGCCGGTCAACAAGGTGCTTCCGTTCGAGAAGGGCCTGCACGCGTTCATGCACCAGAACCATGCCGAGCTGATGAACAAGATCGTGGCGACGGGCGACTGGAACAACGACATCGAGGCCACCTTCAAGGCGTCGTTGGACGAATACAAGAAGACCGGCAGCTGGTAAGAGAAGCCGGGGTTCGGGGTTTGGAATTCGGGATTCGCCAGAGCTCGATTCCGCAGCTTTCACGAAGCCCGAATCCCGAGTCTCGAATCCCACGAGTGAGCAAAGCGAGCGAGTAGAGCATGGCCAGCGGACGCGAAATCAAAACGAAGATCAAGAGCACGCAGAACATGCGCAAGGTCACGCGCGCGCTCGAAATGGTCTCTGCGGCGAAGATCCGCCGCGCGCAGGACCTGATGAAGGCCTCGCGTCCGTATGCACGCTCGATGCGCAAGGTGATCGCGCATGTGGCCCAGGCCAGCACCGATTTCAGCCACCCGTTCCTGACCCAGCGCGAGACCGTGGCGCGGGTCGGCTACATCGTGGTGTCGACCGATCGCGGCCTGTGCGGCGGCCTCAACTCCAACCTGTTCCGCCGGCTGCTGCCGGCGATCGCCGAGTGGCAGAAGCAGGGCGTGCAGGTCGACGTGGTCGCGGTCGGCCAGAAGGCCATCGCGTTCTTCCGTCGCATCAAGGGCATCAACCTGATCGGCAGCGTCAGTCACCTGGGCGAGAGGCCGAAGCTCGAGCAGCTGGTGGGCGTGATCAAGGTGATGATGGATGCCTACAGCTCCAACGGCCTGGACCGGGTGTTTCTCGCCTACAACGATTTCATCAACACCATGACGCAGAAGCCGACGGTGGATGCATTGCTGCCGTTGCCGCTGGTCGCCGCGGAAATGGAAGCCCACCAGGCGGCCGGTGAGTCGGCCTATGCCGGGGTGAAGCTCGAGGCCTCGCACGACTGGGACTACATCTACGAACCCGACGCGCAGACCGTGCTGGAACATGTGCTGGGCCGCTACATCGAGTCGGTGGTGTACCAGGCGGCGCTGGAGAACCTGGCCAGCGAGCACGCCGCGCGCATGGTGGCGATGAAGAGCGCATCGGACAACGCGAACAAGGTGATCGACGAATTGACGCTGGTCTACAACAAGGCCCGCCAGGCGGCGATCACCCAGGAAATTTCGGAAATCGTCGGCGGCGCGGCGGCGGTCTGAATGCGGGCATCCTTAGCTCGCGAAAGCAAGTCAACAAGCGGCGATCCATGGCCGCGAGTCAGTCAAGGCGATCATCCATGATCGCAAAGAGTCAAAAAGCAACCATCCGTGGTTGCACTTTTAAATAGAGCGACGCTTCGGCGGCGCTGACATGAAATCCCAAAGATCCATCCGGAGTTATCAGCATGAGCCAGGGTAAAGTTGTCCAGATCATCGGCGCGGTTGTCGACGTGGAATTCCCGCGCGACCAGGTGCCGCAGGTGTACGACGCACTGAAAATCGACGGCACCGAGATCACGCTGGAAGTGCAGCAGCAGCTCGGCGACGGCATCGTGCGCACGATCGCGCTCGGTTCCACCGAAGGCCTGAAGCGCAACCTGATCGCCCGCAACACCGGCGAAGGCATCAAGGTGCCGGTCGGCAAGCAGACCCTGGGCCGCATCATGGACGTGCTCGGCAACCCGATCGACGAGGCCGGCCCGATCGGCGAGAAGGATCAGTGGGTGATCCATCGCGAGGCACCGAGCTACGACGAGCAGGCCGCAGCGAACGACCTGCTGGAAACCGGCATCAAGGTGATCGACCTGATGTGCCCGTTCGCCAAGGGCGGCAAGGTCGGCCTGTTCGGCGGCGCCGGCGTGGGCAAGACGGTCAACATGATGGAGCTGATCAACAACATCGCCAAGGCGCACGAGGGCCTGTCGGTGTTCGCCGGCGTCGGCGAGCGCACCCGCGAGGGCAACGACTTCTACCACGAGATGAAAGACTCCAACGTGCTGGACAAGGTCGCGATGGTGTACGGCCAGATGAACGAGCCGCCGGGCAACCGCCTGCGCGTGGCGCTGACCGGGCTGACCATGGCCGAGTACTTCCGCGACGAGAAGGACGAACACGGCAAGGGCCGCGACGTGCTGTTCTTCGTCGACAACATCTACCGCTACACGCTGGCCGGCACCGAGGTGTCCGCGCTGCTCGGCCGCATGCCGTCGGCGGTGGGCTACCAGCCGACCCTGGCCGAGGAAATGGGCGTGCTGCAGGAGCGCATCACCTCGACCAAGACCGGCTCGATCACCTCGATCCAGGCCGTGTACGTGCCCGCCGACGACCTGACCGATCCGTCGCCGGCGACCACCTTCGCGCATCTGGACGCGACCGTGGTGCTGAGCCGCAACATCGCCAGCCTGGGCATCTACCCGGCGGTCGATCCGCTGGACTCCACCAGCCGCCAGCTGGACCCGAACGTGATCGGCGCGGAGCACTACGACGTCGCCCGCCGCGTGCAGGGCACGCTGCAGCGCTACAAGGAGCTGAAGGACATCATCGCGATCCTGGGCATGGACGAACTGTCCGAGGACGACAAGCTGGCCGTGTCGCGCGCGCGCAAGATCGAGCGCTTCTTCTCGCAGCCGTTCCACGTGGCCGAGGTGTTCACCGGCTCGCCGGGCAAGTACGTGTCGCTGAAGGAGACCATCCGCGGCTTCAAGATGATCGTCGACGGCGACGCCGACTACCTGCCGGAGCAGGCGTTCTACATGGTCGGCGGCATCGACGAGGCGATCAAGAAAGCCGAGGACATGGGCGCCAAGAAGGCGGCCTGATACCCAGCAGCGGGAACGGGAAACAGGGAACGGGGAACATGAGCATGGCGGCGTACGTGCGCTTGATCTGGATCTGATCGTTCCCCGTTCCCCGTTCCCCGTTACCGTCGAGCAAAGCGAGACATGAAATGACCCATACCATTCGCGTCGACATCGTCAGTGCCGAAGCCGAGATTTTTTCCGGTGACGCGACGATGGTCGTCGCCACCGGCGAGCTGGGCGAGCTGGGCATCACGCCCCGGCACGCGCCATTGATCACCCGCCTCAAGCCCGGCCACGTCGACGTGTTGCTGGTCAGCGGCGAGCGGCAGCAGTTCTACGTTTCCGGCGGCATCCTGGAGGTGCAGCCGCAGGTGGTGACCGTGCTGGCCGACACCGCCGCGCGCGCCGCCGACCTGGACGAGGCGGCCGCGCTGCGCGCCAAGAAGGAAGCCGAGGACGCGCTGGCCAACCGCACCGAGGCGATGGAAATCGCCGAGGCCCAGGCGAAGCTGGCCCAGGCGATGGCCCAGCTGCAGGCGCTGGAACGGATGCGCAAGAACCTCAAGCATTGATTCGCGCGCTCGTCCTTGAGCGCAGAGCAAAGATCAAAAGGCGGCCATCCATGGCCGTACTCCTGGCAAAGCGGCCGCTCCGTTTGGCGGCCTCATCGAAGCGGACGCCGGCCCCGAGCCGGCGTTTTCGCGCCTGGCCTCAACCATGCGGGTCGGTCGGCGATGCTTCAAATTACATTTGCAGTTTGTTGCTGTCGGCAGTGGTTCGCCGCCGGGAGTGGACAGCGACACCGAGCCGTTCAGTCCGCTCCATGCCTTCCGCTGTGAATGCCGCGCAGGCAAGCCGAAGTGTCGTCCACGCCGGCGCAGCGTTGAAGTTGTCCGCCAGCGTGCCGCCATGCGGATGACCGAAGTTCGGCAGGACGGGCTGATAGACTCCCCGGTCAACATACGTCAGGGCCGACATGCATGAGCCACGCACCTCTCCACGTCATCGTCCTCGCCGCCGGCGCCGGCACGCGCATGAAATCCACGCGCCCCAAGGTGCTGATGCCGCTGGCCGGGCGGCCGCTGCTGGCGCACGTGGTCGCCACCGCGCGCGCGCTGCGGCCGGCGGCCATCCACATCGTCCACGGCCACTGCGGCGAGCAGGTGCAGGCGGCGTTCGCCGGCCAGACCGACCTGTGCTGGGTGCTGCAGGCCGAGCGGCTGGGTACCGGCCATGCGGTGGAGCAGGCGCTGGCTGGCGTACCCGACGACACATCGGCCGGAAGCGTGCGCGTGCTGGTGCTGTACGGCGACGTGCCGCTGACCCGGGCCGAAACCCTGCAGCGACTGGTGGCGGCGGGAGACGGCTTCTGCCTGCTCACCACGCGGCTTGCCGACCCGCACGGCTACGGCCGCGTGCTTTGCGACGCCCATGGCCGCGTGCGCGCGGTGGTCGAGGAGAAGGATGCCGACGACCGCCAGCGCGCGGTGAACCGGGTCAACACCGGCATCCTGGTCGCCGAGGCGCGGGCGCTGCGCGGCTGGATCGGCCGCCTCGACCGCAACAACGCCCAGGGCGAGTACTACCTCACCGACATCTTTCGGATGGCCGCGGACGAAGGCCGGGCCGCGCTCGACGTCGAGTGCGCCGATCCGCTCGAGGCCGCCGGCGCCAACGACGCGCTGCAGCTCGCCGCGCTGGAGACGGCGTATCGCCAGCGCGCCGCGCGCGCGCTGATGTCCGACGGCGTGCGGCTGGCCGACCCGGCGCGCCTCGATGTGCGTGGCACGGTCGAAGCCGGCCGCGATGTCGAGCTGGACATCGACGTGATCCTGGAAGGCCGCGTGGTGCTGGGCGACGACGTGCGCGTCGGTGCGTTCACCCGCCTGAAGGATGTGCAGCTCGCCGCCGGCACCGTGGTGCAGCCGCATTGCGACCTGGACGGCGTGATCAGCCACGGGCCGTGCACGATCGGTCCGTTCGCGCGGCTGCGCCCCGGCACCGAACTCGATGCCGGCGTGCACGTCGGCAACTTCGTGGAAATCAAGCAGAGCCGCCTGGGCGAAGGCAGCAAGGCCAACCACCTGAGCTACCTCGGCGACAGCGTGATCGGACGCGGCGTCAACATCGGCGCCGGCACCATCACCTGCAACTACGACGGCGTCAACAAGTTCGTCACCCGCATCGACGACGGCGCCTTCATCGGCTCCAACAGCGCCCTGGTGGCGCCGGTGACGGTCGGCGCGCAAGCCACCATCGGCGCCGGTTCGGTGATCACCCATGACGCCCCCGCGGGCGAACTCACCGTGGCGCGCGGCAGGCAGCACACGTTCGAGGGCTGGAAGCGGCCTTCGAAGCAGAAGTGAGGGGAGAGGAGTGAGAAGTTAGAAGTGAGAGACAGGGTGCGCACCGGCTTTTCTCTCACTTCTCACTCTTTTCCACTGGTGCCTCTGTCAAGCGCCAACAGGGGATTGACCGGGCGCTTGGGTGTTGGGGATGATGAACCCGGCCGCGGCAGCGCCTGCTAGCGTGTTGTCCGGCAGCCGTCGACCAACTGACGAGAGGGAGGGCGTCCGATGCGGCATTTACCAAGGGGCATGGCGAACGTGTTGATGGTGCTGGCCGTGCAGGGATGCGCGGGTACGGCTTCGGTCATCAGCCCGGGGCAGCAGCAGTCGCTGCAGTCGCTGTCGCTGTTCAACCCGGATGCCAGCCCGCGATTCGTCGCCGACCTGGCATGCAGCGGCAACGATGTCAGCTGCCGCACGGTCGAGAATGCGTTTTATGCGTGGGCGCGCGACCGGCATGTCCAACTGCGGACGGTCGAGTCCGGCGATGCCGCGTTCAGCGGCGGCCAGCCGGCGCATCGGCCGAACCCGGCGTTGCCTTACCGGCTGGCGATCCGCGTCGCTCCGCTGATCATTCCCAGCTTTGACGAAAGCGGGGGCGGCCATGGGGACATGCGCAACGGCACCGTCTACACGCCGCCAAAAGTCGGTTACACCGCGACGATCCGGGTGGTCGATGCCGCCACCGGCAAATCGCTGCGGGCGTTGCCGGTTCACGACCAGCAGGATGCGGCCTACAAGAGCGACGCGGGGAAGTACTTCCGCGCCGAGATGAACGTGCTGATCGGCAGCTTCGATCCCGCCTATCGGGCCATGCAGCAGAAGTGAGCGGGGAGAAAGGTAGAAGTGAGGGGAGAGGAGTGAGAAGTGTGAGAAGAGCCGGAGCGCGCGCCGCGGTGGCTCTCTCTCACTTCTCACTCCTCTCCACTCCCTCCTCGCCCTACGCGTAGCGCCAGCCGTCGATTTCCACCAGCAGCTCGCGGCGGCAGATGTCGCCGTGCAGCAGCAGCACCGGCACGCCGGGCAGGCGGTGGTGGATGAATTCGCGCACGCGCGGCGCATCGCCGGTGTGGCGCACGTAGACTTTCAGCGGCGAGTGGGTGTCGAAGCCGGTGGCCATGCCGGCGCTGCCCAGCAGCGCTTCGAGATTGGCCAGCGTTTCGCCCAGCTGGGCGTCCAGGTCGTCCTGGTGGGTCGAGGCGTGGCCCACGATGGCGGCGGTGCCGGAGATCGCCAGCGCATCCTGTGCCGGCAGGCTCATCGCCCGGGCGAAGCTGGGCGGCGTGCGGCCGTACTGGCGCGGGTAATGCCAGGCGCTGACCTGGCGCGGGTTTTCCACCCGCATGCCGGGCCGGTCGCAGGCCAGCAGGTAGACCTGCAGGCGATGCTGCGGACCGTGATGGCCGATCGCGGTGGCGGCGGGAAACCCCTGGGCAAAGAACGTGCCCATGCCGGCGGCGCGGCCGTGGCAGAAATGCTTGTAGCGCTCGCTGTCGCCGCTGCCGCAATTGATCGCGCCGATGTAATTCCAGATGCGCAGCACATGCCGCTCGGCGCGGCCGCCGACGAAATCGCGCAGTTCGGCGTAGGCATGCCGCGCGGCGCCCTCGGGACCGTCGTGCCCGCGCTCGTCGAGTTCGATCGCGGCGAACAGCCAGCCGCCGCCGGCCGACCACTGCAACGGTCCGTCGCGACCGCAGCGCACGTCGGCCTCGATCCGCCACGATTCCAGCGGGACCGTGGCGTCCAGCGATTCCAGTTCGACCCCGAGCCAGCGCGGGTCGTCGCTGCGCGGCGCGCCGGCACCGAAGCCGAACACCGCCAGCGTGCCGGGTTCGCCGAGCGCGTCCGCGGCCGTGGCCATCCGGTAGGCGACACGCGGCGCGCGGTGCAGCTGTGGTTCGAGCTGGGGGTTTTCACAACCCTGGATCATTGCGTGCGACCGGGAATGGCGAGGGCGCTATGTTACACTCCGCGGCCGCCGCCCCGGGGGCAATGAAACTGGATGATGGAATCGAGCATGACTGAGCAGACGCCCGCGCAGCATGAATTGGCTACGCTGATGGTGGAGTGCCTGAATCTCGAGGCCGTGACCCCGGCGCAGATCGATCCCGACGCGCCGTTGTTCGGTGGCGAGCTGGGACTCGACTCCATCGATGCGCTGGAAATCGCGCTCGCCGTATCCAGGCGCTATGGCTTCCAGTTGCGTTCGGACAACCCGGACAACCGGCAGATCTTCAACAGTTTGCGTACCCTGTCTGCCCATGTCGAGCAGCATCGCGTCAGCTGATTGCCGCATTCGCCGGATCGGCGACCCGGTTTCAGTCGCGCAAAATGCCGTTCCGTGTGTCAGGCTCGCGGTGTCTGTGGCGCCAGTGCGGAATCCCCATGACGTCTCCCGTCCCATCCGCTGAAAATCAGGCACGGCGTCCGGCCCTGCTGCTGTTGGCGGCCTATCCGCTGCTGGCGATGGCGGGCGTGGTGACGCACCGGCAGGTGTTTGCGCTGGCGGCTTTGCTGCTGCTGGCGACCGCGGCGATGCTGCCGCGCCTGCGGGCGCGCCGGCTTGCGCCGTGGCTGGCGTGGCTGGGGCTGCTGGCAGCGCTGGTGCTGCTGTGGCGGCAGGGCTGGGCCGGGCTGCTGCTGGAGGCCTTGCCGGTGTTGATCAATGCGCTGCTGGCCGGCTGGTTCGGCCGTTCGCTGGCCACGTCCGAGCCGCTGGTGGCGCGTTTCATCGTCATCCTGGAAGGCGCCCGGCGGCTGGCGCAGCCCGGGGTGGCGCGCTATGCCCGGCAGATCACCTGGGCCTGGACGCTGTTGCTCGGTGCGCAGGCCTTGCTGCTGGCCGTGCTGCTGCTGTGGGCCGGGCAACGCGGCCTGCTGGTGCGCTTCGGCTTCGCTTCGCCGCTGCCGCTGTCCGAGCGCTGGGTTGCGGCATGGCAGCATGTGGGCAGTTATGCGCTGCTCGGCGTCGCATTCGTGCTGGAATACGGTTATCGCCGCTGGCGGCTGCGCCATCTGAGCCATCCCTCGCTGCATGGCATGCTGCTGCAGCTGGCCCTGCACTGGCCGCAGCTGGTGCGCGGCAACGGAGCTGCCGCGCCATGAGCGGCGCCGGATTCGAGCAGGCATTGCGGATTGACGCCGGACACCCGGCGCTGGCGGGGCACTTTCCGGACCGCCCGCTGGTGCCCGGGGTGATCCTGCTGGAACAGGTGGCGCTGGCGCTGCGCGCGTGGCGCGGTCTGCGGCTGGCGTGCGTGCTGGAGGCGAAGTTTTCCGCGCCGCTGCTGCCGGCGCAGGCAGCCGTCGTGCGATTGGCCGAAGCGGATCCGGGCAGCCCGTCAGGGCGGTTTCGTTTCGAGATTCGCCATGCCGGCCGTGTGTTGGCGCGCGGTCTGGTCGAGGGAACGGCATGAGCACGAACGGGCATTGGCAAAGCCGGCCCGAAGGCGGCGGCCATTTCGCGCTGTGGCTGATCCGCACGATCGCGCTGCGTGGCGGACGCCGCGTGGGCCGCTGCTGCCTGTATCCGATCACGCTGTATTTCTACCTGCGGCGCGGGCCGGAGCGGCGGGCGTCGAGGCAATACCTGCAGCGGGTGTTCGGCCAGCCGGTCACGTCATGGCAGGTGATGAAGCACATCCACTGCTTTGCCGCCACGATCCTGGACCGGGTCTTTCTGCTTGCGCACGGCGAAAAGCCGTTCCGGATCGAGACGCAGGGCATCGAGCTGCTTGAGCAGCGCGTCGCGCAGGGGCGCGGCGTGCTGCTGTTCGGCTCGCATCAGGGCAGCTTCGAGGCGTTGCGGGTGCTCAGCGCGCGGCGTCCGGACATGCAGTTGCGCATCGTGCTGGACAAGCAGAAAACCCCGGCCCTGACCAAGCTGCTGGAAGCGTTGGCGCCCGATCTGGGCGCGTGCGTGATCGACGCGGCGCAGGACGGCACCTCGATCGCGCTGGCCATGGCCGAGGCGTGCCGGCGTGGCGCGATGGTGGCCATGCTGGCCGACCGCGGACGCGGGCACGAAGTGCTGCGCCACGCCGATTTTCTGGGCTCGCCGGCACCGTTCCCGGTCAGTCCGTGGCTGCTGGCGCATGTGCTGCAGGTGCCGGTGGTGCTGTGCTTCGGCCTTTACCTGGGCGGCAACCGCTACCGGCTGGTGTTCGAGCCGATGAGCGACCGGATCGAGATTCCACGGCATCGGCGTGGCCCGGTGCTCGATGAGCTGATCGCCCGCTATGCGCAACGATTGGAACACTATGTCCAGGTCGCTCCCTACAACTGGTTCAATTTCTATGACTTCTGGCAAGACGCTGGCCCTGCTGCTGAGCCTGATGATGCCGCTGTCGGCAGTCGCGTCGGGGCTTGAGGCCGCCCCGGCCACCGCGACGTCGGCGACGCAGGCGCTGATCGCCTCGCTCGGCCGGCCGGCCCCGGCCCGCACCGCGTTCGCCGAGGCGCGTTTCATGCATCTGCTGGAGCGGCCGCTGGTGGTCTCCGGCGAGCTGGCCTGGCTCGGCGGCAACCGGTTGCAGCGGCGCGTGGAACATCCGGATGCCGAAACCGCCACCATCGCCGATGGCGAGGTGACGGTGCAACGCGCCGGCAGGCCGGCGCGCCGCTTCTCGCTGCAGCGGGCGCCGCAGCTGCAGGCGCTGCTTGACAGTTTCGCGGCGCTGCTGAGCGGCGATGCCGCAAGACTGGACCGGGCGTTCCGGATCCGGCGCCACGGCGATGCCGCGCACTGGACCCTGGTGCTGGTGCCGCACGATGCCGGCGTGGCCGGCAGCGTGGCCCGCATCGAGATCGACGGTCGCGGCAAACGATCGCGCTGCATGCGCATGCAGGAGGCCGACGGCGACCTGGCGGTCGATCTGCTGGGGCCGCTGGCGGCGAGGATGCCCGCCCGGCCCACCCGCGAGGCGCTGCTGGCGCTGTGCCAGGACGGCCCCTGAGCGATGTCCGGACGCGGGCGCCTGCTGCTGTTGGCCGGCTGGTTGCTGGTGCTGGCCGGGCTGGGGCTGCTGGTCGCGCAGCGGCTGAAGGTCGGCACCGACCTGCGCAGCTTCATGCCGGCGCCGGCCACCGCCGATCAGCGCCTGCTGATGGAGCAGGTCGGCGACGGCCCGGGCTCGCGCCTGTTGCTGCTGACGATTGCCGCCCGTTGCGCTCCGCGCCAGCATCGCGCCACGCCGGGCCTGTTCCCCGCCACCCCGTGCGCGCCACTGCCGGCCGACCGGCGCGATGCGGCGCTGGCCGGCCTGAGCCGGGGACTCGTCGCGGCGCTCAGGCACGACCGGCGCTACAGCCAGGCGCTCAACGGCAGCTTCGACCTCGCCGCGCTCGACAGCGCGCTGTTGCCCTACCGCTACCTGTTGTCGCCGACGCTGGATACGCAGCCGCTGGACGAGGCGTACCTGGCCGACCAGTTGCAACAGCGGCTGGATGATCTGTCCTCGCCCGCGGCCGGCCTGCTGAAAGGCCTGCTGCCGCGCGATCCCACGCTGGAGGTGCTGAAGCTGGCCGAGCGCTGGGCGCCGCCGGCAGCGCCCGAGATGCGCGATGGCGTGTGGTTTTCGAAACGACACGAGGCGCTGCTGCTGGTGCAGACGGTGGCGCCGGGCTTCGACCCGGATGCGCAGCGACAGGCGATCGGCGGCATCCGGCGGGCGTTCCATGCGCTGCCGGGCAGCGCGCTCGCCCAGCTGCAGTTCAGCGGGCCGGGCTATTTCAGCGTGGCGGCGGCGGCGCAGACGCGCCACCAGGCCGACTGGATCGGCCGCATTTCCAGTCTGGGCTTCATCGCCCTGCTGTTGCTGGCGTATCGCAGCCTGGGCTCGCTGCTGCTGTCGGCGCTGCCGATCGCCAGCGCCGCGCTGGCCGGCATCGCGACGTTGACGCTGGCGTTTCCCCAGGTGCACGGAATCACCCTGGCGTTCGGTTTCACCCTGCTCGGGGTGGTGCAGGAATACCCGATCCGCGTACTCAGTCATCGCCGCGCCGGCGAGGATGCGCTGCGCAGCGTGCGCGCGCTGTGGCCCTCGCTGCTCACCGCGATCGCTTCGGCCTGCATCGCCTACCTGGCTTTCTATGCGTCCGGCGTGAACGGCCTGAAACAGCTGGCGGTGTTCACCATCGTCGGCCTGCTGGCGGCCGGGCTCAGCACGCGCTACCTGCTGCCGCGCCTGCTGCCGGCGCGCGTGCACGACGTGGCCGAGCTGCGCTGGCTGGCGCTGGCGCGCGACCTGGTCGACCGGCTGCCGCGGCCGCGTTGGCTTCCCGCGCTCGTGGCGCTGGCGATCGTGCTGATGCTGATCCTGGCGCCGGGCCCGTTCTGGCAGAACGACCTGGCCGCGCTGACCCCGGTGCCGGCGCCGCTGCTGCAGCGCGATGCGCGCTTGCGCGAGGCGCTGGGCGCGCCCGACGTGCGTTACCTGCTGATCCTCCAGGCCCCGACCGCGCAGGGCGTGCTGGCGCTGTCCGAGCAACTGCAGCCCAGGGTGGATGCGCTGGTGGCCGGGCACGCCGTCGATGCGCTGGAACTGCCCTCGCGCTACCTGCCCAGCGCCGCCCGGCAGCTTGCGCGGCAACGCAAGCTGCCGGGGCAAGCCGTGCTGCAGCGCGAGTTGCAGACGGCGCTGCAGGGTTTGCCGTTCCGCCCCGGTCTGTTCCAGCCGTTCCTCGACGACGTGCGGGCGGCGCGCAGCCTGCCGCCGCTGACCCCGCAACGCTACGCGCGGACCCCGCTGGGGCAGCGTCTCGCCGCGATGCTGGTGCAGCGCGACGGGCATTGGCTGGGCCTGGCCACGGTCAGCGGCGTGCACGACGTGGCCGCGCTGCAGGCGCTGGGGGCCGGCAGCGGCGGCACGGTGCGCCTGCTCGACCTGAAGGCCGCTTCGGAATCGCTGGTGGCGGTCTATCGCACGCGGATCCTCGAGGCATTGCTGGCGGCCAGCGTGCTGCTGGTGCTGACCATCACGGTCGCCCTGCGCAGCCTGCGCCGCACCTGGCACGTGCTGGCGCCGATGACGCTGGCGACGTTCCTGGTGCTGGCGGTGGAGCGCATGGCCGGCATCGAGATATCGCTGTTCCATCTGGTGGCGTTGATCCTCGCCGGCGGGCTCGGCCTGCATTACGCGCTGTTCTTCGAGCGCGATACCGGCGATCCGGCCGAACAGCGGCGTACCCTGCATGCCACCCTCGTCTGCGTGTTGTCCGCGCTGCTGGTGTTCGGCATGCTGGGCTGGGCCAGCATTCCGGTCTTGCGCGCGATCGGGCTCACCGTGAGCCTGGGCGTGGCGTTCCACTTCTGCCTGTCGATCCTGATGGCGCCCCATGCGAAGCCCGACCATGCTCGACAAGACTGACTGGGCGCACCTGATCCCGCATGCCGGCGCGATGTGCCTGCTGGATGCGGTGCTGGCATGGGACGATCGCTCGATCCATGCGGTCAGTGCCGGTCACGCCCGCGCGGACAACCCCTTGCGCGGCCCGCGCGGGCTGCATGCGGTGCATCTGGCCGAGTACGGCGCGCAGGCGATGGCGCTGCATGGCGCGTTGCGCGCCCGTGCCGCGGGCGAGACGACGCAACGGCCGGGTTTGCTGGTCAGCCTGCGCGAGGTGCGCCTGGATGCCGAATATGTCGATCGTCTGGATGGCCTTCTGGACGTCCATGCCGAATGCCTGCAGGCGGATGGCTGCAGCGCACAGTACGCGTTCCGCGTGCAGCACCGTGGCGCGGTGCTGGCCAGCGGGCGCGCCGCGGTGATCCATCCCGGAGCCTGAAGCATGAATCCCGAAGCCGGAGCGAGTCATCCGATGTCCGCAGCGCAAACCCCGAGACGTGTGCTGGTCACCGGCGGCAGTGGCGATCTGGGCGGCGCGATCTGCCATGCGCTGGCGGCCGCGGGCTGGCAGGTGATCGTGCATGCCAACAGCGGCATCGGTCGGGCCGAGGCGGTGGCCGCCGCGATCGGCGCGGCGGGCGGCACGGCGCAGGCGATCGCGTTCGATGTCACCGATGCGCCCGCCACGCAGGCGGCGCTGGAGGAACTGCTTGCCGCCGGAGCGATCCACGCCGTGGTCAACAACGCCGGCATCCACGATGATGCGCCGATGGCCGGCATGTCGGCCGCGCAATGGCACCGGGTGATCGACGTCTCGCTGCATGGCTTCTTCCACGTCACCCAGCCGCTGCTGCTGCCGATGGCGCGTGCGCGCTTCGGGCGCATCGTGGCGATCAGCTCGCTGGCCGCGCAGCTGGGCAACCGCGGCCAGACCAACTACGCCGCGGCCAAGGCCGCGCTGCACGGGGCGATCCGCTCGCTGGCGCGCGAGATGGCCTCGCGCGGCATCACCGCCAACGTGGTGGCCCCCGGCGTGATCGAAGGCAGCATGATCGGCGACGGCTTCCCGCCCGAACGCCTGCGCGAGATGGTGCCGGCCCAGCGCGCCGGCCGGCCGCAGGAAGTGGCGGCGCTGGTCGCCTTCCTCTGTTCGGACGACGCCGGCTACATCAACGGCCAGGTGATCGGGGTCAACGGCGGCATGGCCTGAGTCCGCCGGCGGGAGTGGCTGCGGCCCCGCGCTTTTGGCCGGATTTCCCGCTCCATTTCGTCACGCGCTACGGCTCTTTTTTCCAAAGGACCGAAAAATCCGACTCCAAATCGCTTTGCCTCGCTCGCCTGGTTCCTGCCGCCCAGGCTCCAGGGTGGCGACCGGCGTCGCATCGTCGAGCACCAGTGCGGCGCGGCGGGAACGCCGGTAGCTCGCGACGACGTTGCCGTAATGGATGACCCGGCCGATGGTGTAGAAGGTGATCCGGCTGACATCGCGCACCGGGTTGAAGTAGCTGTGCCGGAACTCGCCTTGATAGCGCGAGGCGATCGGCACCGAAACCACGTCGAGGTTTTTTTCGCGGCAGGCGGCGATCAGGATGGCGGCCTCGAAGACGAAATTCTCGGCCGGCAAGTCGACCAGGTCCAGCGCCGCGCGGGGATACCAGCGCTGGCCGCTCTGGGTGTCGGCCACCGGCTGCGCGCAGGCCCAGGAGATGCCCCAGTCGGCCACCGCATTGGCGCGCCGGCGGCCCTTCGGCTGTTGCGCGCGGTCGAGCAGCCGCGCGCCGATCACCATGCGTCCGGGGTAGCGCGCCGCCGCCGCCGCGATGCGCGGTATGTCGCTGGCCGCATGCTGGCCGTCGCCATCCATCGTCAGCACCGCTGTGTAACCCTGGCGCAGCGCCTCGCGAAAGCCGTGGCGCAGGGCCTCGCCCTTGCCGCGTCGCTCGGCGTGACGCAGCACGGTGACCGGCAGCGAAGCGAGGATGTCCGGGGTGCGGTCGTCCGAACCGTCGTCGACCACGATCACCGGCGCACCGAGCGCCAGCACGGCTTCGACGATCGACCGGATCGCGACCTCCTCGTTGAGGCATGGAATCAGCACACACCAGTGTGCAGGGGCGATGCTCAAGCGATGTCCTCCATTTCGATGCGCAGCTCCAGTGTAGCGGCGGCGCGCAGCGCGCAGCCGCCGTGGCCAGCGGCCAGCAGCGCCAGCAACGGCAACGCGGCCGCCGAAGCGTTGGCGTCGGACCAGGTGGCCAGCGGCTCGGGCAGCGGGGTGGCCGCGCGCAACGGGGCCAGCGTCAGTGCCAGCCGGGCCAGGGTCGCCTCGCCCGGCGTGGGCGACAGCAGCAGGGCGCAGCCGAACGCCTGGGCGCAGCCGGTGACTTTGCGCAGGGGGCCGGCGCCCTGCGTGTCGCTGCAGACCAGCAGCACCGGGCGCCGTTCGCTGAGCGCCAGGGTCACCGCTTCGAGCAGGCCGGCGCCGAAGCTGGCGTGCTGCGCCGCCACCGCGGTGGACGGTGCGTGGCAGCCGGTGGCGATCGTCCAGTAGCCGGCCGGTGCGTTGTGCACCGAGTTGTGGAAGCGGGTCGGCGACAGCTCGGCGGGGGCCTGTGCCAGCGTGCGGCACATGTAGTCGGTGGTGGCCTGATCGCCATGCGAGGAGGCGAATACGCAGGCCAGCGTGGCGGCGTCGCGGCCGCTCATCGCCACCGCCTGGCCGGCGACCTCGACCGCCAGCAGCACGCTCTCCGGGGCGCGCCGGCGCTCGTTCGGCGGCAGCGTGGCGGCGGCGGGCCGCGCCGACGGCGGTGGCGGCGCAGTGCCGCGAAGCAGTGCCTGCAGCGCGGCGAAGCTGCCCAGCCGGGGCGACCACAGGCCGACGCCCTCGACGCAAACCCGCAGTGCGCTCATGCGGGAAATCCGCCGCGGGCAAACACCAGGCAGGCATTGTTGCCGCCGAAGCCGAACGAATTGCTGAGCGCCACGTCGACGCGCCGCCGTTCGTTGCGCCACGCGAACTGCGGGCCGCAGACCGGGTCCGGCGTGCGGCCGCCCAGGTTGCCGGGGATCAAGCCGTGCTCGATCGCCAGCAGCGCGATCGCCGCCTCGACGATGCCGGCCGCGCCCAGCGTGTGGCCGGTGAAGCCCTTGCTGGAACTGGCCCGCGTGCCGGCCGGGAAGGTGCGTTCGACCAGCGCCGCCTCCACTTCGTCATTCTTCACGCTGGCGGTGCCGTGCAGGTTGATGTAGTCGACCTGTTCCGCGGCGAGTCCGGCGCGCGCCAGCGCCTCGCGCAGCGCCAGTTCGGCGCCGAGCCCCTGCGGATGGGGAGTGGACATGTGGTACGCGTCGCTGGCCTCGCCGTACCCGAGCAGGCGCGGCGCGTCCGGGGCGACGTCGGTCCGTTCCAGCAGCGCGAAACCCGCCGCCTCGCCGATCGAGATGCCGTTGCGCGTCGCGTCGAACGGCCGGCACGGCGCGGCCGAGACCAGCTCCAGCGCGTTGAAGCCGAACAGCACGCTGTCGCACAAAGTGTCCACGCCGCCGACCACCGCCGCATCGACCAGGCCAAGCCGGAGCATGCGCTCGGCGCTGGCAAACACCTTGGCGCTGGACGAGCAGGCGGTGGAAATCGTCATGCACGGTCCTTCCAGCGACAGCGCGGCGGCGACGAATGCGGCCAGCGAATGGGGTGCATGAATCTCCGGATGCCGCGGATCGCGGGCAAATTCGCCGGCGGCATCGAGCCGGCGGTAGGCTTCCTCGGTGGCGCCGATGCTGGCGGTGGACGTGCCCAGGAGCAGCGCGACACGATCGGCGCCGTAGCGTTCGCGTGCGGCGCGCACCCTGGCGAGGAAGCCGTCCTGCCGCAAACCCAGCCACGCCAGCCGGTTGTTGCGGCAGTCCCAGGCCGCGTGCTCGGCGGCCAGGGGGCTGTCTTCCACGCCGTCGACCCGGCCGATCCAGCAAGGCAGCGCCGCGTTGCCGAAGTCGTTCGGGCGCAGGCCGCTGCGGGCCTGGCGCAGCGCATCGAGCTGGGCATCGATGCCGTGGCCCAGGGCGGTGGTGGCGGTGTACGCGGTGATTGCCAGCGGTATCGTCGAAACAGGCATCCCGAAAGCCTAACGGTCGCATCAAAACTTGCCTAGTGCGGCGTTGCCGGCGGGGCGACCCTTGCGGCGCGGCGGGTCTTGCTAAGCTTGCCTGGATTGAACCGACGAGTCAGACGATGAGCCAGCAAGCCGACCTTGCCGAAACCTACCTGCGCGGGTTGCAGGATCGCATCTGCGCCGCGATCGAGAAGGTCGACGGTGCCGCGCGCTTCGAGGAGGACGCCTGGCAGCGTGAAGCCGGCGGCGGCGGGCGCACCCGCGTGCTGCGCGACGGGGCGGTGTTCGAGCAGGCCGGGGTCAATTTTTCGCGGGTCGGCGGCCGCCAGCTGCCGCCCAGCGCGACCGCGCACCGGCCGGAACTGGCCGGCGGCAGTTTCATCGCCACCGGGGTGTCGCTGGTGCTGCATCCGCGCAACCCGCACATTCCCACCACGCATGCCAACGTGCGCTACTTCGAGGCCAGCAAGGAAGGCGTGGAGCCGGTCTGGTGGTTCGGCGGCGGCTTCGACCTGACCCCGTTCTACCCGTATGACGAGGACGTGCGGCATTGGCATGCGGTCGCCCGCGAGCTGTGCGCGCCCTACGGCGCGGGTGTCTATCCGCAATACAAGCAGTGGTGCGACGAGTATTTCTACCTGGATCACCGCAACGAAACGCGCGGCGTGGGCGGGCTGTTCTACGACGATCTGAACGAGGGCGGTTTCGAGCGCTGTTTCGCGTTCACGCGGGCCGTCGGCGAGGGTTTTCTCGAGGCCTACCTGCCGATCGTCGAGCGCCGCAAGGACACCGCCTACGGCGAACGCGAACGCGAGTTCCAGCTGTACCGGCGCGGCCGCTACGTGGAGTTCAACCTGGTCTACGACCGCGGCACCTTGTTCGGCCTGCAGTCCGGTGGACGCACCGAATCGATCCTGATGAGCCTGCCGCCACGGGTGCGCTTCGAATACGCCTACACCCCCGAGCCCGGCTCGGCCGAAGCCCGGCTGGCCGATTACCTGAAACCGCGCGACTGGGTGTAGGAGCGCACCTTGTGCGCGAATGCTTTTCCGTCGCGTGACGAAGAGCATTCGCGCACAGGGTGCGCTCCTACGGTGAGTTGTTACGGTTGCGCCCCGCTGAACTTCACCACGGTGGCGCCCTTGACCGGGCCGATCTGCGCGCTGTCGCTGACTTTCAGCACCACCTCGCGCTTGAACTCCAGGGTGCCCTGCACCACCGCGTGCGGCCCGATCACGACCAGGGGTGCACGGCTGCTGAAATGGAACCAGCCGCCGGGCTTGTCGACCAGGATGCCGCCCTCGACGCGCGAGTTCGCGCCGATGGTGATGTCGCCGCCGACGGTTTCGATGCCGCCGCCGACGTGGGCATCGTCCAGCGTGATGGAACCGTTGACATTGCCCAGCTTGCCCCTGACCTCGGCGCCCGCGCCGAGCCGGATGCTGCCGTTGACGGCACTGACTTCCCCGCTGACCTTGCTGCCGTCGCCCAGGGTGATCGCGCCGTTGACCGTGCCGAGCGAGCTGGCCTGCGCCTTGTCGCCGAGCTCGACCGCACCGTTGACGGTGCTGGCCTTGTGCACGACCGCACCGGCATCGACGCGCACGGCGCCGTTGACCGTGCTGGCATCGCCGGCCTGCTGCCCGGCCTCGACATGCACCGAGCCGTTGACCTTGTCGATGTCGCCGTCGTGCGCGCTGGCCAGCAGCGGCAGGCCCAGCGCCAGCGCGGCGAGGATGAGGAATGGTGCGGATCGACGCATGGCATGCTCCTGGTAGTGGGATGTGGTGGTTAGGATGCAGCGCCGGCGCGTTCGGTTTAGCGTGACCTGTGGCAGGGTCGGCATTTGACGCTGGCAGGGCCGGCCTTCACCATTGTTCGACGCGAAGTCCATTTCGCGAAGAGCGAAGATCAAGACCGGCCATCCGTGGACGGATTCATCGCCATTGTTCAACCCATTCAAGATGACTGCCTGCATGCACAAGCTCGTACTGATCCGTCACGGCCAATCGCAATGGAATCTGGACAACCGCTTCAGCGGCTGGGCCGACGTCGACCTCACCGAACAGGGCATGGCCGAGGCGAGCGAAGCCGGCCAGCTGCTGCAGGCGGAAGGCTACAGCTTCGACGTGGCGCATACCTCGGTGCTCAAGCGCGCCGTGCGTACGCTGTGGGGGGTACAGGACACGATGAACCTGATGTGGCTGCCGGTGCACACCGACTGGCGCCTCAACGAGCGGCACTACGGCGCGCTGACCGGCCTCAACAAGGCCGAGACGGCGGCGAAATACGGCGAGGACCAGGTCAAGATCTGGCGCCGCAGCTACGACATCCCGCCGCCGCCGCTGGAGCGCAGCGCGAACGAGTCGGTGCACGACCCGCGTTACGCCGGCATGCGGCCGCAGGACATTCCCGACACCGAATGCCTGAAGGACACCGTGGCCCGCGTGCTGCCGTACTGGCACGAAGTGCTGGCGCCGGCGATCCGCGCCGGCCAGCGCGTGCTGGTGGCGGCGCACGGCAATTCACTGCGCGCGCTGGTGAAATACCTCGACGGCATCTCCGACCAGGCGATCGTCGAGCTGAACATCCCCAATGGCGTGCCGCTGGTCTACGAGTTCGACGCCGAGCTCAGGCCGCTGCGCCACTACTACCTCGGCAATGCGGACGAAATCGCGGCGAAGATGGCCGCGGTGGCGAACCAGGGCAAGGCGAAGTAGCGCGCAGCGGCCGCGGGCGCCGGCTGAAGCGTGGCGGATGGTGCGTCGGCCGCTTGTGCTTGATGCCGAGCCCGCCCGGCGGCGCCCGGTTCGAGGCGCTCCAGCGGCGACGCGCCGGGTCATTCCGGCAGGGACCGTCCATTTTCGCGGAACAAGCGCAGGCACGTGTCGGCGACGGCGGCGTCGTAAAGGGTGCCGGCGCCTCTTTCGATCTCGGCCAGGGCACGGTCCAGACCCAGTCCGGGGCGATACGGCCGGTCATGGGACATCGACTCGACGACATCGGCCACCATCACGATGCGTGCTTCCAGGATGATGGCGTCGCCGCGCAGGCCCTGCGGATAGCCGCTGCCGTCCAGGCGCTCGTGGTGCTGGTGGGCGACCTCGGCCACCGGCCACGGCAGGTCGATTCCCTTCAGGATCTCGTAGCCGGTACGGGGATGTTTGCGGATCAGTTCCCGTTCGTGCGGGGTGAGCGGATCCAGCGTGCACAGGATTTCCATCGGAATGCTGATCTTGCCGATGTCGTGCAGACTGCCGGCCACGAGCAAACCCTGCTGCCGGCGTGCATCGAGCCCGAGTTCGGCACCGATGGCCGCCGCGATCTCGCCCACCCGCCGTGCATGGCGGGACGTGTATGAATCGCGCACGTCGGTCAGGTTGGTGGCGACCTGAACCGTGCTCATGAATGCCGATTCGAGTTGTGCCAGGTGCTGCCGGCTCAGCTCTTCGGCGCGGGTTTTCTCGGTGATGTCCTGCATCAGGCCGACGATTGCGGGCCGGCCCTGGTAGGTCGCACGTGCGCCGTTGGCGCCAACCTCGATGGTGCCGCCGTGTTTGCACTGGGCGGTGAAGTTGTAGCTGATTCGATCGATGCTGCCCTCGAGGCGCAGGCGGATGTTTTCGGTGACCCGGTCGCGGTCCTGCTCGGCCACGATCGCCAGCGGATGCTGTCCGATCAATTCCGCGGCATCGCCGTAACCCAGCATTTCGGCCATGTGCGGGTTCACGTAGATCAATTGCTGGTCCTGGATCAGGTAGACCCCGGCAATCGATTGCTCGACCAGGGCGCGGTAGCGCTGTTCGGACTCGCGCAGTTCGTTGAGTGCCTGCACGCGGGCAGCTTCATGCGCGAAATTGTCGAGCGCGAAACCGATATCCGTCGCCATCCGTTCCAGCAGGCCGCGCGTGGCCTCGTCAAAGACGTCGGTCGCGTCCGCATACAGCGCGATAACGCCAACCACGGCCTCGTTGCAGCGCAGCGGCAGCGCGGCCACGGCGCCGAGGCCGAAACGGGCGGCGCGTGCATGCCACGGCGAGGTGCGCGGGTCATGCAGGAAGTCCTGGAAGCAGACCGGGCGGTTTTCCCTGACGGCGATACCTGCCGGGCCGTGGCCGAACGGGCTGTCGGCATCGAACGATATCTTGATCTCGTCGAGAAATTCGCCGATCCGATCGCCGGCCTGGGCGACGGGCCGGAGCGATCGGGTGTCGGGATCGAGTCGGCCGATCCACGCCATGCTCATGCCGCCGTATTGCACCGCGATCCGGCACAGCTCCTGGAACAACGCTTCCGCGTTGGTGCTGTGCACGATGGCATCGTTGCAGCGTGACAGCGATGCGTAATGCCGGGCCTGCCGCCTGGCGGTCGCTTCGACGTCCCCGCGCCGGGTGATGGTCTGGCCGCCTTCGTCCGAAGGCCCTGGCTGGGGGCACAAGGCGGTTTCCAGCTCGGCTTCCAGCAATGCGATTTTCCGCTTGATGGAGGCGATGTGTTCGTTGTTCATGTCCATGCGTCAACCCATCGTCTGTGCTGCCGGGCGGGGTAGCCACCATACGGTGGATTCGGGCATGCGCTTGCTCGGCGAACATTAACCCGGATCGCAAGGCCCGACAAAGCTTCCGGCAAGCCTCCGGTACCGCTTCGGTCGAGGAAGGCCCGAGGCGCCGCGCCGAGGCTGCAGCCGATGGAATCCCGGCATCAGTTCACATTTCGAAAACTCCGTTATGCTGCATCCGGAGCCGGTTGCCCCGGGGGCGTATCTTTGGAGGCGTCCGGATTGCGCCGCTGGCGCGGATTTTCGATAGACTCAGCGACAGGGGCAGGATGCGCTCATTGCCCGGCCGGTTGCCAGGCAGACCGCGCAGAATGGTGAGGAAGGTTCGGAACAGCCAGATCGCAACAGGGGAGTCCACATGAGGGGTGGAACGACGCAGAAGGGACTCAGTGCGAATATCTGGATTCGCCACATCGCCGTGGCCGTGGTTTATGCCATCGGCGTGTCGCTGTTTCGGGAGTTGTCCATTTCGCACTGGCTCATACTGAGCGGGCTGCATCTGAGTGTGTTGTTGCTCACGAAGTATCGGTACTGGCCCGCGTTGGTGCTGGGCGAGTCGGTGTCACTGGCTTACCTGAGCTACACGTGTGCCGGCCAGCTGGGCCTGGCATGGGCGCTGCTCAATCTCGTGCCATCCATTGTGTTCATCGCGCCCATCGTGTACTGGACCCGCGAGCGTGGCCGCATATTCGTCACTCCGCGCACGGTCGACATGGGGGCGCTGCTGCTGTGTGCGCTGCTGGTGGCGGGTGTCGTGACACTCGATAACCTTGGGACACTGTTGACCACCAAATTGCCCCCCGGTTATCCGCAGATTCATTACGGCGAGCTGGCTGCGAGATGGATGCTTGGAAATTACCTGGGCGTTTTGACCATCACACCGCTGGTGCTGCTTGTCCAGCAGGAGATCGTCCATGGGAAATGGCGCGATTTGGGGCGTCGACTTGTGCAGAGCCGGCTGCTGCGGGAAGCCGCCTGCATCCTGGTGCCGGCGCTGGGCTTGCTCGCGTGGATCGGCCTGTATGCGGCGCCCGACGCGCAGACCCGCCAGATCGCGCAGATCGCCATGTTCCTGCCGGTGGTCTGGCTGGCCCTGCGCCACGGCTGGCATGGCGCCGCGGTGGGCGGCACGGCGGCCAGCCTGGCCATCATTGCGTTGATGCCGCATCGCTACGATCACGACACGCTGCAGGCCGAGGTCGTGATCGCCTTCGTGATTTCCACCATGCTGCTGATGGGCGAGCGCATTGCGCTGCTGGACCGGCGCGCGCAGACCGAGCACCTGGGCCGGGGACTGGCATTGGCCCTGGCCCAGCGCAACGTGCAGACGGGGGAAACGCAGTTGCGCATGACTTCCCAGGCGCTGGACCAGATCCGCGAAACGGTGCAGTCCGGTTGCATGATGGTGATGAACCGGCGCCGGACGCTGCATCCGGCGCTCGACGACCGCAGCTGCCAAAGCCTGGTGCGGGTCGCGCAGGATCAGCTCTATCGGTTGGCGGACACCCTCTATCCGCTCAGTTGGCAGGAGAAAGGGCTGCTGGCCGCGCTGCGCGAAGGCCCGGTTCCCCGTGCGCTGGACGAGGCGGGCATCCGCTACTGGTGCGATCTGCACCGGCGATTGAACCGCTTGTCGGCCGCCTCGCACCTGGCGGTGTATCGCGTGGTGTGCGAGGCCGTGGTCGATGCCTGCGCCGGGAAAAGCGTCACTGAAATCGATGTCCGCCTGCGCTGCGGGGAACGGGCCGGACGGTGGTGGGTCGTGGCGAGGATCAGCCTCCGGGCCGATCCCGTCCGCCTGGCGAGGGTGCGATGGGACGAGCTGCTGCCTCGCATCAGCCGGATCGGCAGCGGCCGGGGCTTTCAGGCCATCGAGGATCGCGCGGCCACGTTCGAGGGCCTGGCGCGCGAACGCATCCTGCCGGATGGGCGGCGGATCAGCGTCTTGCTGCTCGATCCGCAAACTCTCGGCGGCGTCGAGCGCCGCCGAGAGTCCTGATTGCCGTCGTCATTACACGTGATTGTTGCACTCGATCGGATCGCAGGGGGTTGTGGTCGCCGTTGCGATCGCGGTACTCAACGGGGTGTGATTGTTGCACTCGATCGGGTCGCAGGTGGCTGCGGTCATAAGCGCGGTGTGATTGTTGCACTCGATCGGGTCGCAGGTGGCTGCGGTCGTAAGCGCGGTGTGATTGTTGCACTCGACCGGGTCGCAGGTGGCCGTGGTCGCCAGCGCGGACAGGGACAGGCCGAACATCAGAAGTCCGGCCAGAGCGGTGCGGAAAGACAGGTTCTTGAACATGGTGCTTCCCCTTCAGTGGTTGGGTTGGGTTATTGCCAGGAGCCTGTCGAAGTCCGGTGGTCGAGGCGGGAATTCGGCGCTGCGAGGACAGAACGCGATGCTTCGCCGGTCATGGTGGTTCGATGGGCCAGGAAGCGGCGGATGATGGGCCGCGCAGTCGGATTCGCAGCCCAACCGACCAGAGTCCGGCAGGCTCCTGAACGAATGTAGCATTGCCCCGTGTCGCGAAGAGTGCCGCAACGACGCTTTTGGCGATGACGACGCGCGGCGGCCGAGCGTTTCGAAGGCGTGTCGCCGGGCCATCGGGTGCGCAGCCAGCGACGCGACGGGTGGCTGGCGTGATCGCGGCAACCGTGGGGAAACCGGTCAAGGATGGTGGCTGCGGCCGCTGCCCGTCCGTGCGGCGGGCGGGCGTCGACGCTCAACCTGCCCGGTGTTCCAGCGCCAGGTAGTCCTCGCTCTGCATCTCGATCAGGCGGGACTCGGTGCGGCCGAATTCGGCGCGCAGGCGTTCGCCGTCGTACAGCTCGGTGATCGGCGCGGCGGCGGACAGCACCAGCTTGACGTGGCGGTCGTAGAACTCGTCGACCAATTGCACGAAGCGTCGGGCGGCATCGTCGTGGTAGATGGTGAACTGCGGCACGTTGGCGACGATCACGGCCGGGCTCGTCCTGGCCAGCGCGATGTAGTCGGCCACCGCGCGCGGGCCTTCGCACAGCGCGGCGAACTCGAACCACGCGATGCCTTCGGCGCGCTTGTGCACGGGGATCTCGCGCCCGTTGATGGGCAGCGTGCCGCCATGCTGCACCGTGCCGCCGGCGCGGCTGGCGAAGATGCGTTCCAGCGCGCGGTGCGCCTCGGCGCCGGGCGGGGTCAGGTAGATCGGCGCCTGCGTCAGCGCGCGCAGGCGCCAGTCGTGCGGGGAGGCCATCTCGACCACGCGGCAGTGCCGTTCGATCAGCGCGATCGCGGGCAGGAAGCGGGCGCGCTGCAGGCCGTCGCGATACAGATCTTCCGGTGCGGTGTTGGAAGTGGTGACCAGGGTCACGCCGCGCGCGAACAAGGCGCTGAACAGTCCGGCGAGGATCATCGCGTCGCCGATGTCGTTGACCTGGAATTCGTCCAGGCACAGCACCCGGCAACGGCTGGCGATGCCGGCGGCGACGTCGGGCAGCGGATCCTGGCGGTGGCCCAGGGCGCGAAGGCTGGCGTGGACGTCGCCCATGAAACGGTGGAAATGGCGACGCAGCGCGAGGCCGTGCGGCAGGCTGGCGGCGAACAGGTCCATCAGAAAGGTCTTGCCGCGGCCGACGCTGCCCCACAGGTACAGCCCCGGCACCGGCGCGGGCGGCTCGTTGCCCAGCAGCGACTTCAACCGTCCGAACAGGCCGTAGCCGGCCGCATCGGGCTTGACGCACAGCACGGCGTGCATGCGGTCGAACTCGGACAGCATCAGCAACTGCGCCGGATCCGATTCCCAGCGATGCGCGGCGATACCTTCGTGGTAGCGCGCGCTGGGCGCGAGCGGCGGGGTTTCACTCATGGATGGGACGATCCTGGGTGGTAGCGGGCGTCAGGCTCGGCGACTCACGGCCGGCGCGGCGGCGGCAGCCAGTCGCGCACCGCATGCTTGATCGCGCCGCGCAGGTCCATCAGCCGGCGGTGGAAGAAATGGCTGGTCTCGGGCATGCGCACCAGCTCGGGCTTCTGCTCCAGCGTGTCGACCCAGTCGAACACCGCCTGCGGCTCGACCACTTCGTCGTCCTCGCCCTGCACGATCAGCCATGGGCAGGTGGACGGCAGGTCGAGGGTCTCGAAGGCCCAGCGTCCGACCGGCGGCGCGACGCTGATCAGCGCGTCGGCATGCAGCCGCACCGCATTGGCGATGCTCACGTAGCAGCCGAACGAGAAGCCGGCCAGCCACAGCGCGTCGCCCGGCCGCGCCCGGCGCACCCAGGTGGCGACGGCGGCCAGGTCGTTGCCTTCGCCCCGCCCATCGTCATACGTGCCATCCGACTTGCCGGTGCCGCGAAAATTGAAGCGGACCGTGTCCAGCCCGGATTCGCGCAGCGAGCGCTCGATCATCGTCACCACCTTGTTGTGCATGGTGCCGCCCTGCAGCGGATGCGGATGGCAGATCACGGCCACGCCGCGGCGCGCGGTGGGCGGATCGGCGACCTCGCTGATGGTCTCGAGCTTGCCGGCCGGGCCAGTGAGCATGAAACAGGCGGCCTGGTCGGGAAAGCCGACGGGGTCGATGGGCAGTGCGCTGGAATTCATGCAGACGATGATAACCGCCGCCACGGTTGGTTGTCCGCGACCTGGAGGTCATGGCCGACGACCCGGCTGGCGCATGCCCCCGCAACCGCGCCGGGCCTCTCCGCGCAGGGGCGAACGAGAACGCCGCCCGGGGGCGGCGTTGATTTTGCTCTGGGAAGTCCTGGCGAGCGTGTGCTCCCTCACCCCAACCCTCTCCCAGGGGGAGAGGGGGCGAACGAGAACGCCGCCCGGAGGCGGCGTTGATTTTGCTCTGGGAAGTCCTGGCGAGCGTGGGCTCCCTCACCCCAACCCTCTCCCAGAGGGAGAGGGGGC